>NZ_JACJOT010000014.1 GCF_014695715.1 Microcoleus sp. FACHB-68 | reverse complement strand
CTGTTACCAGAGATGAGCGAGGCCATGATTCAGGGAGCAATGATTCGGTTAATGTTGCAACGTCTCGGTCAACAGCAGGGATAAGTTTAACAATTTATTTGGAAATGCCCTCTAATACTTCCTACAATGCTCGGGTAGCGAAGCAAAAAGACCATTTCAATCAAATCAATAGCCAGCATAGAACCGGATAACACAATCCCATTCTTACCTTGATGATCATAGCTGGAGAGCATCCACTCAAACGCTTGGCGTCCTACTCCGCAGACATTCTTCGTATAGACCAAGTTATCGCGCATCACTCCTTCAATTGCTGCCCACTCGCTGATGTATTGCGTTTTGTCAGAGTGGATTTTGCGACGCCCCAATTCTGGGTTAAGCCGGTAGAAAAACGAATCCGCCAGTCATCAATCGCTTTTTGGGGAGCTGGATGGGCTGCAATTAGCACCGAATCTGCAGCCGGCACCTGAGTGAGGGGATAACTGATTGATTGAGCAACTGCCGAACTGGAAAAAAGCGGCATGGTAATGAATCCGAGTATCCAATATTTCATCGCACACCTCACAAAGCTACCCTTTTAGCATTCTCGTCCCGCACTGCAAATCTCATCCACTGTAGGAGCCTTGTCAGGGAATTTGTATATTTGGATAGCCTGCACTAACCAGCACGAGACTTCTCTAGTTGAAGTAAAGGCTAGCTGTACTTTTAGGGCTAAGTCGCTATTAAGTTGAATGTTACAAAGGTTCAACTCTTGTAAAAGGATTTTCAATATATTCGATAAATTGCTCTCCCAGTTCCGTTGTCTTGCTCTTTCGAGAACTGAGATGGTTTTCGTTTAAGAGAGAATCGATATCCTCACTGTGTTTAACAGTCTTCATATTTACTTCCTGCTGTCCTTTCCTCCGTCTTGAGGCTGAAGGAAACATTTCCGGTATAAATCCAAAAATAGGCCAAGATAAATCTTCTTTTTCTTCGGTGATATAAACTTCTCGCAAATCGATTAAGAGCCTGTTTCTAAAGAAATGTAAAAGGAAGCAACCAAAGCCAAACTTTTGAGTCAAGCTGAAGTCAGTGGAAAGCCGTACAAAGATGTCTCGCAAAACCTATCCGAGCGACTTAACTGGCAGTGAGTGGAAGTTTATCGAACCTTTGCTGCCGGCCAAATCGGTCATAGGTCATTCCAGACAAGTCGATTTCAGAGAAATTGTTAACGCCATTTTTTATCTTCAGCGCGAAGGCATTTCTTGGCGAGGATTGCCGGGTGATTTCCCGCCTTGGCAAACGGTCTATAAATACTTACGCCATTGGCAAAGACTCGGTGTTTGGCAACAAATTCATGACCAATTAAGAACACAAGTTCGGCAAGTAGTCGGGAAAACAGGGCAAGCGGGTGCCGGTGTTCTCGATTCCCAATCCGTCAAGACGACGGAAAAAATGGGGAACTCTACGGTTATGTTCGCCTTTGGCGAGGCGAAGCCTTAGCCGCTAAAAAGGTCAAAGGACGCCAGCGGGGTGCCCTTGTCGATACACTCGGACTGTTAATCACGGTGATTGTCTTGTCAGCAAATTGTCCTGAGCGATTAGCCGGAGCTAGCCTGGTTCTTTTAACCAGTGTGTCAGCCAGGGAAAACCTCAGAGTCATCTGGGTGGATCAGGGATTTAGTGGAGCGAATTTTGCCCGAGGGGTGAAACAATTAACAGGGGCATCGGTTGAAGTAAAACGCCCGTCAAAGCGCTGGATTTGAGATTTTACCTAAGCGTTGGATTGTGGAACGAACTTTCGCCTGGTGGAATTACTATCGACGTTTAAGTAAGGACTATGAGGTGTTACCAGAAATGAGTCAAGCCATGATTCATGGAGCAATGATTCATCTGATGTTACGGCGGTCAGGAAAATCTCCTGAGCCTACTTAACAATTGTTTAGAGACAGCCTCTTAACGCCATCGTTGAGCTGATCCCAACTTACTTTATAGCCCAAGGATAAATCACATTCTTGCTCGTAGCCATCCAACTCGTCGCTCTACGCTGAGCCTGATGTGTATTGAGCGGTTGCTAACACGAGCAAAATTGAGAACCGCTCAATAAGCAACATGACTGCCACCATTGTGCCGCAATCAGCCCGTAAGCCAACTGAACAGCACCGCTAAGCATAAGGATAAGTAGCAGCCTATCGCGTTAACCCCGATCAATTTACCGTATTTTAAACACCGGACTTGGTGGCTTGGATGTAGAGGGTGTGGCCTTTATAGTCGTGAGCTGCTGCACGCCTAACCTCACAATCGCTGTTTAGCGAGGCAATCGACAAAAAGTTATCAGGAAAACCAGTAATTTCTCAAACTTGCGCGGTGATCCTATAGAATACCTCCAGATTCGGGGATACTAAGTCCCCGGAAAAGAAGCCGAAAAAGAAACGTCCTTCTGCAAAACAGCTAGGGGCTTTTCTGCACTTGCAAAAGCTTTTTCGCCCGAAACCCCCATTCCCCTGTCAAGGGACTGGGCTAGCGCCTTCCAAAAGGTACGCAAACATAAATACATAGAAAAAGCTTAGCAGTTTGGAGAAATTTTGGAAAGGATGTCAATAGGGCAGTTGTCCAGTCCTAATACAAACTAATCCTTCCAGCCCCTGAAAAAGCAGAAGGCACCCCCATCACTAAGGTGCCTCATCCATGAATTCTGAAGATAGCTACAGTACAGGAACTCCACGGGAGAACCGTAGTTTTCAAGAACTTTTCTATACACCGCGTCCACAAGTAGCAATCACCTGCTATCCAAAGATCGGGACTGATCGACTACAGAGACTAGGCGATCGGCTAGCCAGATATAACTGGCAACTGGTGGATGGAGAGCCGGCAGACGCAGCAACAATCCTTGCAACCAGCGCCCGCTCGATTGCTGGAGGTGCTAAATGAAGGCACTACATAGCAAGGAAGCCCTCACCCAATTTCTACAAGCTATTGATTTCACCGGCGAAATCTGGCTCAAAGCTTCATGGGATTTTCAAACCTCACCCCCAACCTGGTGGGCAACCAAGAAAAATGGCGACCCAGTAAATTACGTCTACACCGGCATCGTCACCAGTACCAGCCTCTCTCTTGCGCTCTGCGAATATGCCGGCACTGACGAGAAAGACAACTCAATCTGGAAGCCCACCGACAAACATTACACCGACGGCTTTGCTCACGCTCTAGATTTAAGTCACGCCGGCGCAACGATCTACTTTTACCCCAATCAACCACAGGGCGGCATCAGCAACGCTCATGTTACCGGCACCCATCTTGTTTTTTATGAAATTGATGACTTGCTTCTAAACCAACAGTGGGAAGCCCTCAACCAACTGCAAGAGCGCACAGGATTAGAGCCGACAGCCGTCGTATTCACCGGCGGCAAATCCCTACACGTTTATTTCCGTCTTGAGGAAAAAATTGACCCCCAGCACTGGCTCAGACTTAACCGCAAACTAGCAGTTATCCAGAACTCAGACCCCATCATCTGCAATGCCGCCCGTGCGATGCGCTTGCCCGGACTGGTGCGGCGCAAACTTATTGATGGCAAACTAAGTGAGCCGGCACAAATCACCCTAGAGCAGTGGAGCAATGCCACTTACTCACCAGAAGATTTTGAAGCCGCGCTCAACTCCACCGACTTATTCCCGCACAGCCTCAGTGATGAACGGTGGCGACAGTGGCAAAAAGCCAAACGAAAAAAAGCAGACACTTCAGCAATTCTGCAAAAACCAGAATCCGACCTTTTCCCTAAATCTCAATACAAGCCGGTTGAGCATGAGTTTACTTACAACGGCTCAACCATCCCTCTGGAAATCTGCCTTTCCAAAGACGATCGCGCACTCATAGCAGCGGGTGCCGGCGAGGGCAACCGCGACAATGCCGGCTACAAACTTGCCCGAAACTTAATTGGCACAGCCAACCAGCTTCTCACCTTGGGGATTCGCTTCGCCAACGACCCCCACCAACTTTTCGAGGAATATTGCAGCCGATGTACCCCTCCCCTCCCCCCAAGAGATATCGAGCGGATTTGGCGTTCAGCCAGTCGTGGCACCCCTTCTGCTAGCCTTCCAGATGAAGCGCTTCAAGCGTGCATTGCCGCTTACCAGTGCCGCCAAAATCAGCCGACACGCAAATCCAAGCCTGCAACCATTAACCGGCAACAATGGCTTGAACGATTTGGATTAGATCAGCAGCGAGGATACTTAGGCCAGCAGCTATCAAGCTTTTTGCGAAAAATCACACGCAGAGCACAGAAGTTTTGGAGTGCATACAATACCAAGCGCTGCAATAAGCAGCCAGTATTGCCAGCCTCAGAAAAAACATCGAGCGCGATTGTGCTGGCACCTTGGGCCAAGCATTTACGCCTAGTGGCTGGCAAACTACGTCTAGCTTATGAACCAGGAAATCTCCCAACCCCTGAAGAATGGGTCAGACTAGGCCGGCCTAAGATTACCTACGGTAACGGTCAACGGCTCAATGTCTGGGCTGAAGCCCAAAAGAAAGGATGGGCGAGTGTTTATGATCGCAGCCTCACCGGCTTTGGTAAATCACACGATGCCGGCAACATTAGCTTAGGAAAATTTTACAGCCAATTTAATCGGGTTTTTTACCTGTCTGGAGATGCGGAAAATCCGACAACTGCTAGCGTCGAGAGAGAATTCACAAAGCTCGTGGCTCGACACAACGGACAAGTTTATGACCATTCACACCGCACCGCACTTGACAATCCATATATTCGCAGAGCGAAGGGCGAAAACCCTGACATTCCCAGCAACTGTCCCGAAACTGAAACTTTTCATCTTTTGAGCGAGGGGAAAGGATTTGTAGCACATGGAGGTAAGAATTCTGCCATCTGCGAATCCTGCCCTTTATTTACTAATTGTGGATTCTTAAATACCCGTTCTCAGCAACTAGAAACTGAGAATTTCTTGAGAGCGCATCCAGATCAAATGCCGACTCCTAAAAATACGGATATTGGCATTATTGATGAGCCAAGCAAGACCCTGGCTATCAATAAAACTGTGACCTTTAAGTGGGATGAAATACTAGCAAGTTGTCGAGCCATTTATCAGCAAAACCCATCCCTTTACGAATTAGTCTATCCCATTGTCATGGACTGGGCTGACAAAATCAATCGTGCCGAAATCAATCCTCGTTTTGGCTTAACTCATGTAGATGCCATTAAACTATTAGCCCAAGATTTATACCAGGCTGATACTGAGTGGCTTAATACTCCTGATGTTTGGGCAATGCCTAGCCTGTGGGAACTGGCGGCTCAATGCGATGAGGTACTGCAAGGCAATTTGCATGAAATTCTCTCAGGCCATCTTTCGCCAGCACAAAAACAGACTCAAATAAAAGAGAAATTTTTTGTCAGATGGTTTAGCCAAATCGTTAACATCCTAACCAACAAAGACCGCTATGCTCATATCACTTTTTATGCAGATGGGCGAGTAACAATTAGCCGACGCTACAATCGACACCGCCATGTTATTCAGGGGTTCGGGTTTAGAATCTTTCTTGACGCCACCATGTCTAAGTCTGACTTATGCTCACGAGCTAATCTTGACCCTGATACAGTTTTAGAGGTAGAGCAAGAGATAGTTGAAAAAGCTTTTTCAAACCTCACTATCAATTTAATTAATGACATTGGCGCTTACTCGAAACAGTGGGGGAGTCAAAACGAGGAGGAAAGTAGCATCTACTCTGCGGAAAACCGATTTGCAGCCGCTTTAAATAGCATCAAAGCAAAACATCCCGGCCAAAAAATAGGTCTTATTGGCCCTAAAAATCAAGTTTACAAATATTCGGCTGATGTTATCGGCCACTGGTTTGTTGACAACCGGGGCAGTAACGCTTTTGCAGATTGCGATGTCATTGTTGGGATGGGAAAACCTTTGGCAAACCTCAACGCCTTGGCTCAGCAATATCAAGCCCTCACCGGCATTTCTACCCATCCGACCCATCTCGGTGGCAGGTTTTGGGATTGGGTAGACCGGCAGGTGGCAAGCGAGGATTTGCAGCTGGTTGGGCGTTTAAGAGCACATCTCACCCCAGATTGCCCCAAAACTGTTTATCTTTTAGGGCAACGCGGTGGACAAATGCCGACTCGGCTGCAAGAGTTTTTCCCTGGCGCGGCAGTCAATATCGTTGATGCTTACGACATCACACCGGCAGCGGCTAAAAAGGGCGTGCAGACGGCGCGTGCGATTGCTGAGCTGATGTGGACTTCTTTTAAAGGCGGCATCACCCCAACTTGCCAGAGCGTCGCCTCTCAATTAGGTGTGACCCGCCAAGCTATTAGTAAAGCCGCAAAAACCATAGTGCCTGGGGGTTTCAGTGCGTTAAAGCGGTGTCAACTTTTTCTTTTAGACGTTTTAGAAGGAAAAGTTGACAAGCAAGAACTAGATGGAGAGAACCTGGCTATTGCCCGAACCTTGATGCCGGCGATGGTTGCGGATTTAGATGCCGGTGATTCTAGTCCCAACGAAGTCGCGCATGATCTAGCAAGTCTACTCGAAGGGTATGGAAGTAAAGTATTTCGGGCAATTTTGGCAGAAGTGCCGGCTTACATTTTGCCCAAGCTTCTAGCCGTCACCATAGATGCGCTAGGTCTGACTCCTTACATAGATATAGATATAGGGCGATGTTGGGACGCAGGATAATAAAAACTAGGTATCTCTCACATTGAGCATTCTAGGCATTGCAGCCCGGTCAATTTCTTAGGGAATTTTGACTGTGGGCTAATTGTCTATTGCCGTCAGCCCAATAAGCCCTCTCAATATCAATGCGTTTTTCCTGCCTGCTGCTTACCCCAACTCAGGTTAGCTTTAGCACAATTTTCTGTTCAGTTGCTACTGGTGAACTTACAAGGGGTTTACGAACTGGCTATGTCGCATTGCTCAGCACCTTGATTACTCGCCAACCCGCAGAGCGTCCTACTCGGCCTAGAAATAGCGAAGCTGACACCAGCCGCAAAGTAGTAGTTAAAACCCTTTCCAGGTCGGGATTACAGCCTTTTTTTCACTGAGACCGCACCGGGTCGCTGGGTCAACACTCAGTTAACCACAGCAGAGTATAGTCACTACTCTCCCTTATATAGCCTAGATGCTCAAAAAGTATATTATTTATGCAGCTTTAATCTAATTCAATTAGACATCCCTGATTCGATAGAAGTCAGAATGTTAAAAGCCTTTTGTGCCACTTCTTCTGCCCGCTGCGAAGTTACTTTTTGATATCTTAATGTAGTCTGAATCTTTTCATGACCCATCAAAGCTCGTAATTCTTCAACAGACATTAACCCTACTCGTTCTGTAGCGAACGTATGTCGCAAATCGTGAAGCCGAATACCTTTTAAGACGGAACTTTGTGCCGTCAACTCACACCAAGTAGCATGAACTCTGCGATAAGATAAGCGCCTAACCTCTTTAGGGAATGGATTTTGTGCAGTAAATAATGCACTACAACCTGTATTCCTATAAGACTTAATATATTCATCTAAAACTTTTGCAGCATCCTCACTATAAAAACACCATCGTTGTTTGTTTCCCTTACCCACCACCTGAAATTTACGCGCCGTAGTATCTATTTGCTCTAAATC
>NZ_JACJOT010000012.1 GCF_014695715.1 Microcoleus sp. FACHB-68 | reverse complement strand
CTGTTACCAGAGATGAGCGAGGCCATGATTCAGGGAGCAATGATTCGGTTAATGTTGCAACGTCTCGGTCAACAGCAGGGATAAGTTTAACAATTTATTTGGAAATGCCCTCTAAATGTGCCACGCAATCAACCAGATGAACCGAGCGATCACACTATTCAATCAAGCGGGTGGGGTCGGGAAGACGACGATTACTCAGAACTTGGGCTACCTGTAGCGACCTGCAATACTAAACACTCCAGCCAGCAATCAATACACTTACGAGCCAGGATTAAATGCAACTGTAAATGTGACTGAGACAGGATTAAATGCAACTAGCTTGGAATCATCCATTTCAGCCAGGATTAAGTGCAACTATGGCAGTAAAGGAAAGGGTCATTTTCTTTACCGACCTTATTCCCCTCCATGCCCAACCCAAAATCGGCTCAAGTTTGGTAACGAAACTCGGTAACGATATCTAAGGCAACCTATACTGTGAAGCAACGAGTTTGTTTACTGACTTGCTAAGGTTTAAGTCATGTTGATCGGCTACGCGCGAGTTTCAACTGATGACCAAAAATTGAACCTGCAAATGGACGCTTTGCAGCAAGCGGGTTGTGCAAAGATTTACTCAGATAGGCGCAAGTGGAGTCAAAGCTGCAAGACCTGGACTGAGCCAAGCACTAGAAGTAGCACGGGCCGGCGATATTGGGGTTTGAGTAGCAATCGTGCAGAAACTTACGCTAAGACTGAAATTCTTGCCAGCACCTCTTTAGGCACGAAACCGCTGCTAAGTAGAGGTTCTATTAATAGTTGCATTTAATCCTGGCTCGTAAGTGTCTTGAGTGCTGGCTGGAGTGTTTAGTATTGCAGCTCGCTACACTTAGTTAAGTCCGCATTCTTTTCCTTAACGGTGACATAGACTGCCAGGACTGATGGAAAATACTCAAAACTTTGACTAAACTAGAATGATGATTGCCTAGAGTTAACATTAAATTTTTTAGATATCCTCCCAGAATGGCAACTCCTTCAGACTCTTTATCACCCCAATTCCGATTAATTACTTTTCCTGTTAGTCACTACTGTGAAAAAGCGCGATGGGCGTTGGCTAGGCTGAATATTTCTTACATTGAAGAACGCCACGCACCACTATTTCATCGCATGGCGACAGGTCGTGTTGGGGGGAAATCTGTTCCAATATTGATTGCTGGGGCGCAGGTTTTCACTGACTCAAAAGATATTTTAAAGTATCTGGATACGATCGCCCCAGAAACTACCAAGTTGTACCCTTGCGCTCCTGAATTACTTAAGCAAGTTGAGGAGTTGGAAGTATTATTCAACACTCAGCTTGGAACGGCCACACCGATTTGGGAGTATTCTTACACATTGCATAATCCTAAGCTGGCAAAACGCCGATTTTTGTATGGGGTACCATTCCACGAACAAGCATTATTTCCCCTCATATTCCCATTAATTAGCTCCACGATTCGCCGCCAAATCAACGAAAAAGCTGAGGCAGTTACTAATGCCCACGCACAGATTAGACAAATCTTTGAAGCTGTGGGTAACTTGGTGGCAGATGGACGTACTTACTTAGTGGGTGATCGCTTTTCGGCTGCCGATCTAACCTTTGCAGCGCTTTCAACGGCTGTTGTCAGACCGCCTGAGTACGGTGATACCGCACTTGCACTGTCGAATTTGGAGCAATTACCGCCCAAAATGGCAGAGGAGGTGCGTGTGTTTCGAGAGATGCCAGCAGGCGCATTTGCTTTACGACTGTGGCGAAGTCGTGCAGCCGTTTCCTAGAAGAGGGTTGAGGAGCTGGAAAAGTTAGAGAATCGGAAAGTTCCCTTTTTAGCGAGGAGTTCTTCATGCTCATTCCTCAACTTGAAACCCAGTGCCTAATACCAATTTAAATGAGAGTTAGGGCAGATGAGTTAGACTCACAGAAGTTGTTTAGCGCTTTCTACGAATGGTTGGTGTAACCTCAATATACGTGAAGGAAAGCTTGGATGAGCTGGCAGAACGGTTGCGTCAAGCCAAAGGGCCAAGGGACAAAGAACGATTGCAAGTGCTCTACTGGCTCAAACAGGACAATGCTCCGAGTATCAGCGCAATTGCCAAAGCAGTTGGAAAACATCGAAACACGCTACAAACCTGGTTATCAATGTACCGAGACGGGGGATTGGAAGCGATGTTAGAAACCAAGAAATCACCTGGGGGAGTGCGAGTCATTCCACAATGGGCAGAAGATGCTTTGGCAAAGCGCTTAAAACAGAGCAATGGATTTGCCAGCTATGGAGCAGTACAACAGTGGTTAGCCGAAACCTTAGGGGTAGAAGCACACTACCATGCGGTTTACCAGATGACTCGTTATCGGCTCAAAGCAAAGCTTAAGGTTGTTCGTCCTCAAAATTACAAGCAAGACAGTCAGCAGCGAGCTGCCTTTAAGCAAACCTCGCAGACGACTGCTCCTTGTTGAGTCAGTATGCTCGCCAAGTGCGACAAGATCAGCGACAGATTCGCTACTAGGCTCAAGATGAGACTCGCTTGGGACTCAAGAGCGTCATCGGACGGTTGATTACAGCCTGTGGTGTTAAACCCATTGGGCAATTGTCTTTGGTTATTTAAAGCGTTCTGGCTCTACGGTGCTGTGGAACCGGCGACGGGCGAATCCTTTTTTCTACAATTAAATCATGTGGATACCGAATGCTATCAACGCTTCTTAGATGAGTTTTCCCGTGCGTATCCAGATAGCCTCAACGTTATCCAAGTCGATAACGGGCGCTTTCACAAGAGCAAAAATTTGCTTGTCCCTGAAAATGTAATTTTGTTGTTTCAACCGCCTTACTGTCCAGAGTTAAATCCCATTGAACGGTTGTGGGAACATCTCAAGGCGGATCTCAAGTGGGCGTCGTTCCAAACCCTGGCTCAATTACAAACCAAAGTGGATCAACTTTTAGCCCAGTTAACCCCCCAAATGATTGCTTCCATCACTGGGTATTCCTTCATTCTGGATGCTATATCTGCCCTAAATTCCATTTAAATTGGTATTAGAGAATTCGCAAACCCAGCGATCCACATAATCCCCAACCTTAGCAGCCTTAGCAGCCTTAGCTGCCGCAGCTTCCTTAGCAGCTACATACTTAAGTTCAACCGGCGGAATTAAGGTACTCAAAGACAGTTCTTCCAACGGCACTCCCCGGTAGAGATGAAACCAGCCCAGCAGGTGACGGAGCAAACCAATTTGGTTGCGGCAGGCTTTGGTTTTCACCGGGTCTTCTAACCGGCCTGGCCAGTGGGCTGAGGTGCGGAACTTGTAAAAATGCTCAGTTTCAGCTTTTAGCTTCTCTGACACTTGTTCGGCTCGTAAGCCGTAAGGCGGCAAGACAGAGCGGTTTGTCAATAGCGTCTTCGCCATCATTCCATAGCCACGACGCCGGCGGCCCCCGCAGCAATCAACAGGTTTCTCCGGTAAGGTATTTCCCGGCCACCACCCCAGCTGGCTACACCAAGAAACAAGTTCCTTGAGCCGGCAGCGATAAACCTCCTGACTACTAGCAGAAGGTTGCAGCCGCTCAAAAACTTTTTCTTGAACTTCCAATGCAGTTGTGAATTGCTCAATGGTTATACCTTTTTTAAAAGCCGTTGCCGCCTCTATTTCAACGCGCGTGGGCTTGCGGCCTTTGAAAGGTTCAAAGCCCCATCCTGGTAAAGTGTAACGGTTGATAGCCGTTTCAGTTTGAGCGATAATTTCTTGCGCTTTCTTTGGCGGGTGCTGGCTCTGAATCTGAGCGGCATAAAGGCCCAAAATATCGGCCAGAAACAGATTGCTTTTCATACTTATAAGTCCTTGGTGGTGAAAACTTTAAAAGTTTAGGTCTTGTGGAAGTGCTATGCAGTCTTGAAAAGAGACACGTCAAAAATTCTCTCTTGTTAAGATTGTATTAAAAACATCAGTAAATCACAATTACTGTTGTTTTTACTATTGGCTGTAGTCGGCTAGAAACCTTATGAAACAAAGCTTTTATCCTCATAGTTCTGCTTATTTTATAAACAAGCTTCCAGCTATTTATAACCTCAAAAAAACTTGGATTGTGCGTATGAGCTAATACCTTACTACGCTGAGCAAGATAGAAAATTAACTCCAGATTCCAACCCCCAGGCTGGTTAAAACTACTGAAAACTAGCTCTTGTTTAGTAGCTATTGCTTGTAAGGTAGCGGATTCTGGATTTTGTATTTGACAGTCAAAATGCAGTCGTGTAGCTTTGGCGAGAAAAAGATTCATAGTGCAATCAGTAAGACTAATATAACGGTTCTCGATTGAATGAGGTAGAATAGAGAGCAAGAAAAGGTAAAAAGGCTTTGACTTGACAATAACTATGAGACCCTACAGTCTTGATCTGCGCCAGAAAATTATC
>NZ_JACJOT010000011.1 GCF_014695715.1 Microcoleus sp. FACHB-68 | reverse complement strand
TGTAGCATTGTCTGCCACGACGATGCCCGTTTTTAGCGGTTTGAGTGGAGTGACATTGAGGACATTTCATGACTTTATTGTATTCCACCTAGCATTACTTTTTCAGCAACGCCTCAAGGGGACGATATGGGCACGGTAGAGACACCGGCAACAGGAACTCTAGACAATAAGACTCTAACGTTGCCACCTGTGCCCGACAATTTACCGCGTTGGATGGACAACAAGGATAGAAATCATATCTATCGCAAGCGTGGTTCATATAACGACGATATTTATAACGTGCGATCGCTTGCTCTGGATTTGAACGCAGTCGCCGTTGGTCACGCGATGGCTTACCAAGATCTGGTGATTGGCAAAGCCGACCGATTAGAAACCGACACCTTCAATCGTATCAACTGGGTGTTGAAAAACCCGCCACGCTTTATGCCTGACGAAGCGAACATTTCCTCAACCTTTGGGCGCAGATACGGTGTGTTAGAGCAAGTCTTCGACTGGACGCACGTTTTGCACGCCCAAACGGTGGATGTGCTAGCCAGCACTAAGTTAACCGACACCCAAAAAGATGCCGAAATCGAGCGGCTGTATCGTTTCTACGTTGACAGCGTACCCTATGCGATTACGCCCTTGCCACTGAACATGGGCTACCTCGATTCGCAGCCTTATTCAAAGGCGTTTCGCCAGAAGTATCCGAAGGTGAACGGTCTGTTTTGGGGCTATCACTGGCTACAAGGTACGATGTATGACCTGCTTTCAGGCAAGACGCTTCAAGAGCAGCGCAACGCCTACGCCACAGCCGGCAAGCGATACCACGAGGTTGAATTGTATCGCACAGATCGACCGTTCATGCCAATGTTTGCCGAGCTTAGCCCAGACTTTGCAGCACGCTTCCCGCATATCTCAAATACCTTCGATAACCTGCATATGCTGCACGACATGGTTAACGACATTCTGGCTTCAGATTGGATGACTGAAGAGCAAAAGAAGGTGCAAATTAAGCGTGCTATCTGGATGGTGTCTGCCGAAGCACATAAGGACATGAAACCAGGCGACTTTAATGCCAATGAGCCGTTGCACGACCACCGATTTATGCCGGGAATGCCTGGAATGGGCATGATGCCGGCGGGCTTGATGAATCACGGTATGCCCACGAACCAGCCACCGGGCATAACAGAACAGCACAAAACGAATCACGACCCGATCAAGCACAACACACTGCCGCAAGGCAAGACGGAACCCAATTTAAGAATTCCCGCCGGCAAACATACAGGCCACTGATTTTGATTGACCTCGCACTTAACAACTGAAAAGGGAGGTAAAACATACCATGAGACAACTAACAAAATCTGTGATCGCCGCACTGGAAACACTGACATTTGTAGTAGTTGCAGCTTCCTCAGCACGCGCTGTTGACCACAACAACATTGACGCTAACCGGCCACTTTCCTTCGATGACGCAGAGAGCATCGGTTTCGGCGAGCAGTCGTTTGAACTGGGAGTATCGCTGGTCAAGCCACACAGGCACTCGGTGGGGGCTGAGTTTGAGGTGGAGTATCTCTACGGCTTCGCGCCCAACACACACCTCAATATCGGTATCGATCCGAGCGTTGGCGCGGACGATACCGGCTTCGATCTGGGCAATGTCTCTGTGGGTGTCTTCCACAACTTCAACCGTGAATACGACAATACACCGGCTTTTGCTGTTCGGGCTGATGCCTCTTTTCCAACGGGGCGCGATTCAGATGGTGTGGATTTTCACCTGCGGGGCATTGCAAGTAAAACAGTTGGGCAATATGATCGCCTGCACCTAAACGTCGATCTGAACGTGAAAACACAGGCTGATGACGACGAGCGCTTTGTTGTGCCTGGTGTGGTTCTGGGCTACTCAAGACCGTTGGGTTACCCGCGTCGCTTTGATCGCACGATTCTGGCCGAAGTGGGGGTAGGCGGCAATGAGGAAAGGGGAGGCGAAGCCATCATATCGGCTGGGATTGGGCTGCGCCAGCAGGTTGGCTACCAGAGCGTACTCGACATTGGTTTGCAAAGCGATATTGCCGACGGCAACGGAGAGCGTGATGATGTGCGCCTCACCGTTGGCTACTCGACGGCTTTTTGATGAACAACAACACGGTGTCATTGTTCAATTAGTTTGGACTGATTATCGGCAATTTCAAATTCCATTCAGACGTGCCGATCAAAGGGTGTGATTACTTCTTTTTATGCCCTGATTTCTTAAGCACTTTTTTAACAAGTTCGGGAATTTGGGAAGGACGTTCTGCCACCGGCACTTTGGCTTGCTTAAAAGCGGCCATCTTGCTTTCTGCTGTGCCAACATCTGCCCCTAAATCCGCTAAACCAGCAGTAATAATCGCGCCGGCGTGTCCTAAGCGTCTGCCTTTGGGGGCGTGGTGGCCGGCTATATAAGCAATCACCGGCTTATCAATCGCCTCATCAATATACCGTGCAGCCGCTTCTTCACTTGCGCCGCCAATCTCTCCGACTAAAACAATCACCTCGGTTGCGTCATCTTCCTCTAAAATTTGCAACCATTGCTGAAAAGAAGAACCAACAATTGCATCGCCGCCAATGCCGACACAGGTAGATTGACCTAAACCGGATCGGGTTAACTCGCGGGCAATTTCGTACGTCAGAGTGCCGCTGCGACTGATCAACCCCACAGGGCCAGGGATGTAAAATTCACTGGGATGGGTTCCTAGCAAAACTTTTCCCGGTACAATTACACCCGGACAGCTAGGGCCAATTACTAGGGTGTCGGTGGCTTCAGCTTTTGCGGCTAAGCGAACCATATCGAGCGGTGGCACACCCTCGGTGATAATAATTATTTGCCGAATGCCGGCGGCAATTGCTTCTAAGGCGGCATCAAGTACCAAGTAAGCCGGCGTAAAAATCGCCGTGATGTCCACCGGGCCAACCGCCGGCAGCGCCTGATCCACCATATCAAATACGGGAATGTCGTGCAGTGTTTGCCCTCCTTTGCCGGCGCTAACACCCGCGACGACATTAGTGCCATAAGTCTTCATCAAAGCTGCATGGGTTGAACCCAGCGTTTCTGCGATGCCCTGTATCAAAACTTTACTGTCTGCTTTAAAACTCATCAAATCTCCTGCCAGCTGTTTTTTTCCCTTTGTTTTTTGTCCTTTGTTTGGTATCAGTGGTTGCTGGCACGTTGTTTTTTTCACGACCTGCTAACTCCTGACTTTATGACAAATAACCGAACGATTCATCAACCTCGTAAAAAAGTCTCCAACTGCCAATTTTCCTATCACCTCAACCGTTTACAAATTTGTATTTATGTGGTTAAAAAATACCTTTCTCAAAAATCTAATAACCAACCACCGCTTTTGCTTTATCCACGGCTTTCGCCACTGCCTCTTCCAAATCCTCAATCAAGGGCACTTTAATCGCAGACAAGCGCTCTTTGGCTACAGAAAGATTGCCCCCAACAAGGCGGACAATAACATGAAGCCCACTGCGCGTTCGAGAAGAACTTTCTCGTCGCTTCAAATAAGTTTCAATCGCTGCTGCCGTCTCCTCACACAGCGTCACACTGCCGAGAATATTGACGAGGACAACCTTAACATTTTTGTTTTGAGTTGCTAGTTCCAGCGCTTGTTCTAAGTATTCGCTCCAGCTGTCAACCTCTTTGGGAAGCGGGTTTCCAGGAATTGAATCATAAGAGGCCATTCTCCAACCGGCCTCATTAGATAGGGGGGAAATATTGAGAAAATTCGCTGGCTGGCCGCCGGTAAAGCAGACTAAATCTAACGTGGCCATTGTCAAGCCGGCTCCATTGCAAATAATCGCAATATTTCCGTCTAGCTGGACAAAATTCTGGTTCGCGAGTGCTGGTGGAATTTCCTCGTCTTTGGCGCGTTTAGACATTTTTGACGCAAGCGTAGCCAGTTCCGGATGCCGCCCCAAAGCTTCATCGTTGGCAGTCACTTTGCCATCGAGTGCCATAACTTGGCCAGTGGCACTAATGCCGAGGGGATTAATTTCCACTAAATCCAAGTCTTTTTGGACAAACAACTGGTACATTTTTTGCACGATGCCGCTAACTGACTCAATCAGTTCGCCTTTCAATCCCATCTTCAACGCCAAACGCCGAGCGTAAAATGGGGAAAATTCCTCATCAACGACAACCAGCTGGATGTATTCGAGGGTTGCTTCGGCATCGATGCCTCCCTTAATAGAACCCAAAAGCACAGGCCGGCGGGTGGCGCGATCAAGAATAACTGCCAGATAAAATTCTTGGTCAGCGTCGTATTTTGACTCTGCCAAAACTACTTGCGGGTATTCGCCCATGATGGGCAAATGAAAGATTGCCTGGGCAGCAGCGACGGCATCAATGGTGTTTTCTACAAACTTGACCCCGCCGGCTTTACCCCGTCCGCCGACGCGAACTTGAGATTTGAGCGCAATTGGATAGGGAATTCTCAGTCCCTTGAGATCGCTGGGATGATCAATGCGTTGCGAGGGCAAAACGGGAATGCCCATTTCACGAAATAATTCTTTGGCTTGGTATTCTAGCAAGTCCATATTAACTATCAGTTTAGTGAAAGGTGATACCGGCATGGCAATGCCACGCCCTTTTTTGAGTTCGGAATAAAGGATGAAAGTTCAAGAATGAAATTGCCATCCCAAGATTGTGGGGAATTTCCCCCACAAAAGCCTGATATCCAGTGTTCTAAGTCATAAGTCATAAATTAGATGCCCCATCCCCTATTAGCCATTACCCATTCCTAATTTGCACTTTCGCCGCATTTGTGCCGGGATTGGGGAAGCAATTCTACCCTTTTAGTTGCTCCGTTAAAAAAAGTAGAATTCACTAACTCCGGTTCAATAATGCTGACAGAGAGATTGACCGGGGCTAGTTGTATTCCCAAGGCGTTAGTTAGTTCTGCTAGGGCAATTTTAAACGCGTAGTCAACTCTCGCTAAGAGAAAAGCGAGCCGTTCCAAGAAAAATCCCATCACCGGCATTAACGCCCAGATTCCTAGGATCTGCCGATAGAACTCGGATGCACAAATGTGTTTGACTAGCCTGATCAGCCTGTAACCGGCGCTACTGGCTGTCCTACAATGGCTTATCGTTTCTTCCGCTAAGGCTTCTACTTGTTTGATGCTGAGCATCTTGGCAGCCCAAAGCAAGCCGGCACCGCCTCCGTGACAGAGGACGGCTGCGAGATTGAGCGGTTTGCGGCGGCAAGGTAGCACGAAGGGGATGCGGAGGAATCGTTGGGCGAACAGCTGGGCGAGTGCTGCGCCAATTCCAGAAGATGTGCCGGTCATCGAAACCACTTGTTCATCTAGTGGAATGCTAGGAGACATTATGAACGCTTGAGCACCTAAAATTACGGGGGATTCTACTACCATATCAGGGTTGACCCTTACAATAGCGTGCTCTTTGAACTGACTGTGGCGCTAATTCACGATATATCCGTTTCGGTAAGTATTGTCGGTGACAGGGTGTTCGCCCTCACGCAACTTTAAAATTTAAAATATAGTGACCTCCACGTTAGCAAAAATCATAACTTTATCGCAGGTATGTGCTATAATCCTCAGCGATATAAATAGCGCGACCCAAATCATTGCAAAGTTCTAAAAGTTAATTGTTAAGTTTTTTATCACAGCGTTGGCTACGCGCTAACACACAAAAGGCAAGTAAAGCCAGAGCCAAGTATAGTGAATGATGTATTTGAGTAACGGCTCAGCCAAGCCAAATTATGGTAAAACCTGCTTCAGTCGTTAAATAACAAAACAGGTGGAATGGCCCTATGACAACAGCAGTACGGCAGGGTGACTTACAAATTCTAGGACAGCTGTTAGAAGAACGCTTGCAGTTGAAATTCTTCCCAAATGGCCCACTTCAGGTACGGTGCAGTCGCCAAGAAGAAACTTTAACTGTGGTGAGCCAGCATCCAGATGTGGTTGTGCCCGATCCGCAACAAGTATTCAACGCTTTAGAGCAAGCCATCAAAGGTTTGCAACCTGACTTGACGCAAAAGGTGCAACTATACCTGCGATTGGCAAGCAAAAAACAGCCTTATGCCTCCCACACCTTTATGATGAAGCCACAGGCCGGCTCGGCTAGAGAGCAAGGGTCAAAGGCAACGCGGCTGCAGGAGGCTACAGGGATGGGAAGCTCGGTTGAAAAGCCAGCAACCAGAGCCGGTGTGGCTGAGATCGAGGATATCTGGAGTTTACCGGAGGGTTGGGAGGTTTCAGAACCGGCCATCAAAGCTGAACCAGCCAACGAGTCCCCAGAAACCCCGGCACCCGAACAGCAGAACCCGCCGAAATCGGCACCGGCAAAGCCGGCATCCTCTAGCTCCAGTCTGCCGATGCTGCTGGCAGGTACGGGAGTGGCGCTGTTCCTGCTGGCTGCCATTGTTTACCCCCTGAGCCGTCCTTGTGTACTTGGTACGTGTCAGGAGATGAGAACAGCGAAGCAACTGAGCGGGGAAGCGGCAAAAACCATAGAGCAGGCAAAATCTGTCACTGCGCCGGCGGAAGCCCAAAACCAACTCGCTAAGGCAAGGGGGCTGTTAAAAACGATTCCTTTCTGGTCTTTTTATTACCATGAAGCCCAGGAATTGTTAGATACCTATAAAATGCAGTCTGAGCGACTGAATGACGTTATAGAGATTCAAAAGAAAGCAACAACGGCAGCGCAAAAAAGCCAAAATCCCCCCCATCCGGTGAAAACTTGGCTAGAAGTTCAGTCGCTTTGGCGAGAGGCGATCGCTCAGATCGAACAAATTCCTGAAGACAGTCAAGTTTACCCGTGGCGAGAGCGCAAATTAAAAGAGTATCGTGCTAATTTAGCGACGATCAACCGGCGAGTCAAGGCAGAACAATTAGCTGAGAGTAAACTCAAAGCAGCTAAAGGTGCAGCTCAAATTGCCGAAGCTCGCCAAGGTGTGGCCCAGTCGTTGGAAAGTTGGCAGCAGGTTTACTCTACTTGGCAAACAGCAATTCAGGTGGTGCAGCAGGTTCCCAAGGGAACCGTGGCCCATCAGGAAACGCAGCCACTGTTAGATAGCTATCGGGTGCAACTGGCACAGGCGCAGGAACGCAAAACCAGTGAGGAAATCTCGGCCTCTTCTTACAATCAAGCGCTGCGTTATGCTGGAAGCGCTAAAATTGCCGAGCAAAGAAATCAGTGGTCGCAAGCGGTGGCTTATTGGCGTCAGGCTTTGGCTAATGCCCAGCAAGTGCCGAATGGAACGAATTACCACAATCAATCTCTGCCACTGCGGGAGTCTTACAGCAACGCCTTACAGGAGGCACAAGTCAGACTCCAGTCCGCCGTTGCTTTACAAAAAGCCCGTGTGGATTTAAGAAAGACCTGTAGCGGTAAACCGAAAATCTGCGATTATACAGTCACTAACGACTTGATGACTGTTTACATTACGCCTGAATACCAAAAAACTGTCAGGCAGACAGCAATTGCGGCAGACCGCAAGAAGGATAACAAGAGCCGGCGAAGTGTGAGCAATCACATTAAAACGTTACAAACTGCTTTGGAAGCGATTAGCAACAACGCGAATATTCCCATTCAGGTGTACGATCCCACCGGCTCTCAAATCGGCGCTCACAATCCACGCGGATAAAGTGAGAGGTGGAAATGGGGCATGGGGCATTGTTAAGGGAGACTTTTCCTTCGCTCTTGTGCTCCCGCTTCCTCTGTTAAAACTTTTGCAATTGAGCGGCTTGATTGAAAAACTGTCGGCACAGTCCTTGCGTGACAAGCAAGGTGGTTGTTATGGTTGTGAGCGCCAGCATGAACATAATCAGCATTTGATAGGCTGCGGCGTCAATCGGTCTAACCCCACTGAGCAATTGGCCGGTGATAATTCCTGGTAGTGTGACGACGCCGACCACCATCATGGTATTTATGGTGGGAATCATGCCGGCTTTGATGGCTTCTTTACGGTAAGATGCGACGGCTTGTTGTGGAGTAGCCCCCAAAGATAGGTGGGTTTCAATTTCTAGTTGACTGGTATTAATGCTGCTGACGAGACGTTCGCCGGCAATTGCAGCACCATTCATAGCGTTTCCCAACACAATGCCGGCCAACGGGATGATATATTGCGGTTCGTACCAAGTTGCCGGTCTAATAATTAATAAGTTTGTATAAGCTAAGGTCAGGGCACTACTCACTAAAATTGAACCCCAAACGACCAGCAACACTTGGGGAATTTTCTTGCTAATGCGGTTACGGGCAACTATGGCTGCGATCGTTAGCATCACGACAACGACTGCCAGCACAACCCAAGGATCATTTAACGCGAATACGGCTTCTAAAAAGTAGCCAACCACGAGCAGTTGGACAGTGGTGCGCCCTGTTGCTAGGGTTAATTGCCCTTCTAATCCTATTCTTTGCCACGCTGACAAGCCGATCGCAATTGCCATCAAACCTAGTGCCCAAACTAAGTCTGCTATTTCTAATCGAATTAAATTCACACTCACTCCTTAACCCATCCTATAAAGTTTCTGATCACAAAATAGTTTAAGCGGATGGGTATTAAATTTTAACTGATTGATGAATAGGAGAAGAATAAAGAACTTTTGTTGGGACAAAAATCGGCAAGTTTGAGGCTGATTTACTGACTCCAATCAACTCAGTGTTCGGTAAAGGAAAAGGCAAAAGAGAACAATTTACTCTTTTGCCTTGGAAGTTTTTAGGGTTCACATTTTTAGTAAGTGAACTTACACCGGCATCAAAACCGACTCATTTTTTTGATGGCTAGCATCAGCCGGTTCTAAGTCGGCGGCGTAGATTTCACAAGAATTATTCGGACTTTCAATCAGCTTCACTTTATGCAAATGAGCACCCATATCGCGGATCGGTTGTTTGAGCAGGTTGGCGATATGGGCGGCAATATTTTCAGCCGTGGGAACGACTTCCGCAAAGTAAGGAATATCTTTATTTAAGAAAGTGTGATCGAACGGCTCAACCACATGATCTTCGATGGCTTTTTGTAAAGCAACTAACTCAACTATCATGCCGGTGCGCGGGTCAATTTCGCCCTTAACTGTCACTTCCAAATGGTAGTTATGACCGTGGCCGTTTGGACGAGCGCACTTGCCGTATATCTCACAGTTATCTTCATAGCTGAGATCAGGACGGGCGAGGCGGTGAGCAGCACTAAAGTGAGTAGCAACTGTGAGATAAGCTTCCATTCCGTTTCCTAGATAATCGGCCCAAAGTTGAGGGTGTTCAAATAGCTGAATGCGGATAAGGGGCAAGTGATCGGCAAGCCGGTGCCAAATGACCCGTGCGATGTTTTCCGTGGTGGGTAGGGTTTGCTGAAATTCTGGCCAAGCGTCGTTGAGATAGGAAAAGTCTAGCTGGCTGGTAACTTCTTGCTTGATAACGTGTTTGACGTCGGATAAGTTAAGTACCATGCCATATTCATCGAGTTCGCCGGCCATAGAGACAAACAAGACGTAGTTATGGCCGTGTCCCGGTGTGCGGGTACATACGTCGAACCGCTGCCAGTTTTCCGCTTCGCTCAATTCTGGCAGCCAGTATCGGTGGCTTGCTGAAAACTGAGCCTTACGATTAATGATGCATTTCATTCGTAAATGTAAAGTTAAGTAAACCTGCGCTCATTCCAGCATAAACCAAATCCCAAATCTGGGCATTGGGATCATTAAATGTCTCGAATGGCGACTTGAGCTTCTCGGCGCAAGCCGGCGGCAATTCGGAATAGTTCTTGACCTGTGTGCAGGTAGTAGTCATCGTAGTTGAGGGTGAAGAACTCTAACTCATCGATGCCATCCCCGACTTGATTAAGGCAGTAGTAGAGATGAGCAGCAACACCGGCAACCGGCGCTGGATTAGGCATGGATCGAAAACACTGTTGAGCTTGGTTAAGAAACTCGCGGCAGGTGTTTAAGTAAGTTTGAAAGGCTTCTAGGAGTTCATCGTCAAAGGGATCGGCGGATAGTTTGTCGATTTGAGCGCCTAGAGGATTGAGAATACGAGCGAGCATTTGATTGACGGGCTTATAAACTTGAGTCAGCCATTGCTGGAGTTGCTCGTCGGTATCCTGTCCAGCTTGCCGCTTTTGTTGCCGGTATTGAGTTTGGGTAGATGCAGTGCGCCCTTGTCGGCTGCCGGGGGCTGCTGTTGAGTGCTTGTGCATCTGCCGATCGTAAGACTGCCGGCGCTGAGTGTCCCCCAAAATTTCGTAGGCGGCATTAAGGCGAACAATCTCTTCGTGGCCGGCTGTTTCAGAATTGCTGTCTGGATGAAAAAGTTTAACCAAACGCCGGTAAGCTTGCTTGATCTCCGATTGAGTTGCCTTTGAGCTTACCTGAAGGGTGTCATAGTGGTTGGAGTTTGCCATAAAACTAATTGAGTGAAGTCAGAAGTCAGAAGTGATGTAAAGGTTCTGGCTTCTGGCTTTTTGCGCTTAACCCACAACTGCTGGGACGCTGAGTTCGGCTTCTTGGAACAAGGGGGTACTCAAGTAGCGCTCTCCGAAGCTGGGCTGAACCATCACAATTAATTTTCCTTTATTTTCAGGGCGCTTGCCAACCGCAATAGCGGCGCAAAGGGCAGCGCCGGTGGAAATGCCGGAAAGAATTCCTTCTTCTCTGGCTAAGCGACGCCCGTAAGCAATGGATTCATCATCTGTAACGGTGATGACTTCATCAATGAGGGCGACGTTGAGGACTTGGGGAATGAAACCGGCACCAATTCCTTGAATTTTGTGGGGTCCGGGGTGGCCACCAGAGAGGACAGGGCTGTTAGCCGGCTCAACTGCGATGGCTTTAAATTCTGGCTTGCGTTGCTTGATCGCTTCAGCCACACCTGTGAGGGTGCCGCCGGTGCCGATGCCGGCGACCAAAATATCCACCTGTCCATCGGTATCTTGCCAAATTTCTTCAGCGGTGGTTTGCCGGTGAACTTGGGGGTTAGCTGGGTTGCAAAATTGTTGCAGCATATAAGCATGGGGCGTTGTCTGAACAATTTCTTGTGCCCGCCGAATTGCGCCAGTCATGCCCTCAATTCCTGGGGTTAGTTCCAGCCGCGCACCGTAAGCGCGAAGCATCGCTCTGCGCTCAGAACTCATCGTGTCTGGCATGGTTAAGATGAGCTGGTAGCCTTTGGCTGCTGCAACCATTGCCAGGGCGATGCCGGTGTTTCCTGAGGTGGGTTCGACCAAAACTGTTTTGCCTGGAGTGATCTGCCCGTTCTCTTCGGCTACATTAATCATACTGACGCCGATTCGGTCTTTGACAGACGCCGCTGGGTTCATTCCCTCCAACTTCACGACAATTCGCGCCACACAGCCTTCTACTTGGGGGATGCGGTTGAGTTGCACCAGGGGGGTGCGACCCACTAATTCAGTCATGTCATGAGCAATATTCATAAAATTTCTCAATTGTCAATGGTAAGTTGTTAGTCGTGTGGCCGGCAATTCGCTTCAGAATCCCGTTGTTACGGAGGCGTTGAACCCAGGGCATTCTCTAGATTTTTGCCAAGGCCCCATCTCCAATTAGATGTAATACATAATGTCTACTTGACGCTTTGCATCTCGCTGCTCACAGAGATCCTGGATTGTGTACTTTTGCAAGACTGAATTGGCGCTTGAGCAAACTTCTTGCCAGACATCCCAAACTACAGCACTCTCTAGAGTTTTGAGCGGGGAGTTATTTTCAGGCTTCTGAGAGTCCAATCCCTCTATACAGCCCACCACTTCAAAGAGTGTGATTTTCCAAGGTTCCCGACCTAGGATATAACCGCCTTTGGCACCCCGCAGGCTGCGAATTAGTCCACAGCGTCTTAAGGTGGCCAATAGTTGCTCTAGGTATCGGTCAGGGATATTTTGCTTAGCTGCAATTTGCCGAATTTGGAGCGGCTCACCGTCGTGGTAGTGACCGGCCAACTCTAAAAGGGCTAGAAGCGCGTATTCACTTTTTGATGAAAGTTGCACGGGCAAGATGTTATGTCAACAGCGTCGGTCTGGGCTTTTTCAATTATACCCCGGTTCTCCACCGGGGTTTGCTAGTTTCTAAAAGAAAACAAGAAAAAAGCTCCGCCAAGTGCGGAGCTTCCAATTGCTCATAAAAACTAAGAGTTTAACCTAGAAGGTAAAGGTTCCTCTGAGCGTACCGATAACGGTTTGCGGGTTGTCCTCGCTTTGGTTGGGGTTCAACAGCCAGATTACACCAGGCGTTAGCGAGATATTATCTGTCAGCTGATACTTGTAGAAACCTTCAACGTGCCAGGGAATTTCATCGCGATCAATATTGACATTGCCGGCCCGGAAGTTTGTCAGGTAAGGCTGGGCACCCAAGACGATGCCGGCCAGGTTCCCTTCTTTCAACAAGTCGGGGAAGGCGAGGGTAATGGCGTAGTTCCAGATGCTACCATCTCCACGGAGACCGCGATCATTATCGCTGTGCAGCAAACTAAAGTTTGTGTAGCCAACCCAGCCGCTAATGCCGAAGCGGGGGCTAACTTGTAACGAAGCTTGAAGACCGTAGGAATTGGCGCTGATTGGGTTGGTTCTGCCACCTAAAGTATTGGCGACATTGGTGCCGACAAAGCCTCTGGGTGAGATGCCGCCATCATCGTCAATTCCGACAGATGCGCCGTTATCAAACCCGAAGTTGCCTTCTCCAAAGTAGGAGTTGATGTAGGTTGCTGCCAAGGAGACGCCGCCGATGGTAAAGTTCAGCTGGGCCAAGGCAGAGTAATCACCACTAAAGAAACCATTACCCGCATCAGGGCTAGAGCCTTCAGAAGCGAGGTAGCCTAAGGTTAAAGAACTGGGTTTGAGAACGTTGAAAATGTTAGTACGACCGAAGCGAATATTAGCTCCGACCCCTTGTCCGCCACCGAGGCGATAAATCGGGTTGCGCTGACCGAAAGCGGACAGTGACCCATTACCCCCATCAAAGTCTTCCATATAGGGGTTAAGGGTGGGCGTGAAGTCTTCCCAAACGCCTGCGTTGGCTGCAACCACTAGATCTAATCTTTCGCCAAACGGGAAGAAATATTCTAGGGTATCAAGGATAAATTGATTCCCGGTGTCGCCATAGACGTTAAACGTCTGAGTGCCTTCACGGGAGTCATTCAGCACGTTTAGGGGTTCGGCATTCCCAACTTGCAGACGGGTAATTAAGAGGTCTTCACCTGTGAAACTGGTGTTGAGGTTGAGACGAACCCGTTGTTGGAAGGCAGGGACATCATTGGTCTCACCAAACGAGTCGGTGCCGGCAAAAATTGCTTCACCCACCAATTTGGTTGTGGTGGAGAACTGATTTGCTTCCAACTCAGCGGTGCGAGCTTCTAAGGCATCAACCCGACCGCGCAGGGTGGCGAGTTCTGCCTGAAACTCTTCCAGCAACCGGTTGAGGGCGGCTAAATCTGCTTTGGTAACAAAATCTCCACCCGGTTGTCCAATCAGCTGGGTAATGGTTTCCAAGCAGGCATTTAAACCGGCAGCAAATTCATAACGGGTTAGAGCGCGGTTGCCTCTAAAGGTGCCATCCGGATAACCGGCAATACAGCCGTAGCGCTCAACCAAGTTTTGCAAAGCCTGGAAGGCCCAGTCTGTCGGTTGCACGTCAGACAGTTGCGAGACTGAGGTGACTTGCCCGACAGTGGCGTTAGTGGCGCTGCCTTCGTTGCTGTATCGGTTGAGTTGCTGTAAAACATTTTGACCTGCCGGCTCTGTCGTGGTGGCCGGTGTTTCTTGGCGTTGAGTTTGCGCGACCTGAGCGGGCACTTCAATTTTTGCTGAGCTGGGGGCTTCATTTTGTACTAAAGCCGGCTCAGTTTGAGCATTCTCTTTAGACGAGCTTCCTAGAAGTTGCTCAGCGGTTTGCACCTGTTCATTGGTCTTTAAAGCCACTGGAGCCTGAGGGGTTACCTCTACTCCTTGCAGCAGTTGATCAGCTGTTACAGCCTCTTCTTTCGTGCTTAAAGCTGCAGGAGCCAGAAGGTTTTCCTCTGAGTCTCCCAACTGTTTTAGAGCAATCGCAGCGGGTTTTGAAAGTTTGGTTTCTGCTGCGGCTTGAGGTTGAGCCAATTCAGGAGTTGTTCCTGTTTCGGCGGCCATCGCAGAAGCTGAAACTACTAAAGCAGCCCCTAGAATTGCTGGGCTGGCAAATAGAGAATTCCACAATATCTTAGACATCTTCCCTCTTGTCCTCACACCTTATTATTGAGAGACTAACGGGCCGGCCATCTATTTATCTTTATACACAGCCACTGATTTTTTTAGCTATCAGGTAAGCTGGCAGTTTGGAAATGGTGGCTGCTAGCTCTATTTTGACATTCTCATTCCCTATTGGAAATGGGATTCTTGAGAAGTTTGCTAATTTCAGTTAGCCTTATTCTCAAAGGATGTGCCAATCATCACTTTGGCTACATACTGGCTACCCTGACTGTAGCCGCTGAATTTCTTCCTAGACAGTAGCACATTTACTGACCTTTCGTCACCGCTTTTTCGCCAAAAAGTGGCCCGGTGTCTTTTGGCCGTAAACTTCCCTACTCGCTACACGAAGAACCGCTGAAAAAAGTTCCACTTTTTCGATAAAACTTAGTGGGGCGTTGCATTGTTTGGCCGGCTCACGGCTGCGCTTACTTATAACTTACAGTCAGTGACGGCCCTGTCTAAACACTGTCCTGAAAGCGAAAATTTTCTGTTTAGGAAAATCCCCTGTTGTTCCGGATTTTCCACCGTTCGTTCAGCAAACATTGCTTTCAGCCGCAAGTGGGGAAGGGTTGTCGTCCCCTGCTCACCCGCTCCAAAAACAGATGATAGGCAGGAATGTAGTATAAACTTCCTGTGAGCATTTCTCAAAAAATTATACTTTATCCAAAACGATTCGCATCTCACCTTGCTCAATCATTTAATCAGGGTTCTAGGCGACGAATGCTTGGCTTTCCCGGTTATTTGTAGCGAGCTGACCCGAAACTGCCGGCTCCGAATCCGACAACCGCAAATAAGTGGCTAATGTCTGCCGTTATAGCCTACGCCGACTCTAGTTCAACCTCTAAGTTATGTCCTAGCACAGAAAAGACTTGGCGCTGCTCAAAAAGCTCTAAAAAATCGGCATTAATTTTGTTGTGAGCCGCTTCCTGCCGCAAAATTTGCAATGCCGATTCAACTGACAAGCCCCGTTTGTAGGGGCGATCCCCAGCTGTGAGGGCATCGTAAATATCTGCAATCGTAATAATTTGAGCTTGTATAGGAATTTCCTGCTGTTTCAAGCCCCGTGGATAGCCGGTGCCGTCGAGCATCTCATGATGGCCATAGGCAATTTGAGGAATCTCTTCTAAACCCTTCGTCCAGGGAATCCGCTGCAGAAAGGCGTAGGTATGCGTTACATGAGACTGAATTGCCAATCGCTCTTCATCGGTCAGGTTGCCTTTGTGTACCATCAGTTGCGTCATCTCTGCTGGTGAGAGCAGCGGCTGAATTCCACCATCAACATCTCGATAGGTGTAGCGAGAGAGCTCTCCCAGCTCAGCCAAAGGAGCCTCCGCCAAAATTCGAGGCTCATTTGCCTCCACTAAGATCTGCCAGTAATGATTTAGTTTTTCAATTGCCCGATCCCGCTGGGTGTCGAACTGTTGCAAATGCTGACATACCGAACACCCCGTCTCGGATTCGTGATTGGGATGAGCGAGCAAATATCGGAATTTTTCTTCAGCGCACTCCATTTCCAGCGTCCGTTTGGCCAAGGTAAAGCGATAGTGAATTACATCCATCTGGCCTGGATATAATTTCTTTTGTTTGACTAAAATCGCTTCAGGCACGCCAACTTTGCCAAAATCGTGCAACAAAGCGGCGTAGCGAGTTTCTTGAATTTGGCGTTCGCTAAAATTGATCTGGCGCAGGGGTCCTACGGAGACTGTATTAACTTCTTCGCTGAGACGGACTGTCAGGGACGCTACACGTTCAGAATGGCCAGATGTACAGGGATCTCTGGCTTCGATGACTTGGACAGAAGCTTTCACAAAGCCTTCAAACAAGTTTTCAATACTATCTTGCAACTGATTTCGCTCAATGGAAATCGCCGCCTGAGAAGCCAGGGATCGCACAATACGCTGTTCCCAATCCGAGTATGGCTGGGTAACTTCTCGGACGTTTTCGGCGTTCACCGCGACATCAGGTTGAGTTTTGCGATTGATCAATTGCAGGACGCCCATCATGTCGCCCTGCCGGTTCTGCATCGGTAACACTAGAACTGAGCGGGTGTGATAAGAAATGTCTCTGTCAAAGCTGCGATCCAGTTGGTAAGGAACCGTAGGGGGAAGATCGTAGGCATCTGGCAGGTTCAAGCTTTCACCTGTTAACGCCACATATCCCGCCAAACTTTGACGCGTCATGGGAATAGCAAACTCGCGGAATGAAACATTAGGCCGCGAGGCATTTTGCGCCACTTTAAACAGCAACTTTGGTGTCCCATCGCTACTGTCTACCAAGTAAACACTGCCGGCATCACTGCTAGTTATTTCCCGACTTTTGGATAAAATTAAGTTCAGCAACTCGCCCAGATCGTAACTGCTGGAAAGTGCCGCGCCAATATCCAACAGCTGCTCAATTAATTCAGTTTGATCGGCAGCCTCTCGCTGGAGTGCCTGGTTGTCTAACACCATGACCACGATCTGGGAATGAAGAAATATTTTGTGAATCTCACAAACTAGACTGTCTCCTCTTCGCTTGGAGCCGGCTTTGCTGTAAGTTTGAAATCAATTCGTTTTTTCGACAGGTTGAACGTTTACTTAACTTACCAGTAACCTTGACTGCAGCAAAGGTTTTTTAGTTAAGCCACTGGCGTCTTTGATGCTCAAGCAAGTGGCTAGCTTGAGGGAGGAAATTCTTAACGGTAGAGGATAGCCTGCGGTTGGTGCGGGTTCAACTCATTGATTCACAAGTGGGATGGCTGCAACAAAATTGTAATGCGCCAATTATAGCTTGTTTTGAAAACTATATAGCTGTCTGGGCGCACAAACTATTTTTGCAAAAGTATTCTGCTGCTAAACAGCTCACCGAACAAATTACCTTTGCCTGTTGCTTTTGCATCGTAAGTAGGGGCGGCTCCCCTGTGCAACTTACCCCGAAAAAACTATCCGCTCTCACGGGCAGCGATTCGGTTTAAACCTTCACGCTAAATGTGAGAGCGGTCTAGCGGGTCTTCAGATTGAAACCAGACTGCCGGAAGGATCTCCAAGCAAGCCCAATTTTTAAAGCCATTTGACTTCCCCGAAGGGAATTAGGCTAGCTGTTAGAGAACAGCCCCGGCGCACAGCCGGCGGACTTCAACCTGATGACCCATGCATTTACTACTGTCTTGCATAGGCATCACCTCCTTAAATCCCTTAACGGTTTTTTCTTTTAATTTAACTTCCCTCAGTCTAGCACACGAGTCCCAAACTTGAGCAACCGATTTTAAATTTTTCTTGGCTGAGGCTTTTCTCCTGGGATTTTGTGAAAAATCCCCCTTACCGGGCGATAAGGGGGACATCTCAGAATTCATTTGTCAAGCATGATTGAGTCTTTGCCAAGGACAAATAAATCCAGGTAAACTTCTACAGAGCGTTACCGCGAGGCAGAACTTCTTCAGGGAAGGTGAAGCCTTCATGGGGTTGGTCTTGGGGAGCCATCCAAGCGCGGATGCCTTCATTGAGCAGAATGTTCTTGGTGTAGAACGTTTCAAACTCAGGATCTTCTGCAGCCCGTAATTCTTGTGAAACGAA
>NZ_JACJOT010000010.1 GCF_014695715.1 Microcoleus sp. FACHB-68 | reverse complement strand
GATAATTTTCTGGCGCAGATCAAGACTGTAGGGTCTCATAGTTATTGTCAAGTCAAAGCCTTTTTACCTTTTCTTGCTCTCTATTCTACCTCATTCAATCGAGAACCGTTATATATAAAGACGTATATAAACCAACAAGGTTGGTACACTTTAAAATGTGGCTGACTTTTGTGAAATTACTCCTGGCTTGTTATCGTTAGTGTGAATACTTGAGGCGATCATGTTAGGAGGAAACAGCCGTGAGCCGATCTTTCAATTCGGGAACAGCCGTCTTGCCATACATTTTTGGCATTGTCTTGGGGTTAACAGTCCTCGTGTGGCTGCTGAGAGGCTTTGGAATTCTCACATTTATTCCCGGCTCAATCCTGTGGATATTAATATTGCTCTCTATTACCACCGGCATCATCAGCCGGCTGCAAAGCCGCAGGGGAAGGTACTGAGTGGAGTGTGCTGAGTGCTCAGTAGTGAGTGGGAAAGTAGTGAGTCCCTCTTACCTATTTTCTTTTCCCGTATTGAGGCCGGCGCATGACCTCCCCAACTGTGACATTTAACTGAGCGCCAATTAACATCATTAGCGAACTCAAGTACAGCCACAGCAACAAAACAATCACAGCACCCACAATCCCATAAGTTCGGTTGTAGTTACCAAAATGGGAAACATACAGCCGAAACAGGCCCGATAAAATTGCCCAAAAGACTGCCGCTAAAACAGCACCGGGCATAACCGGCGTTCCAGCAGGCCACCGGCTCGGTCCATAACGATAGATAAAGCCAAAGGCAACAGAAACAATTCCTAAAGCCACAGGCCAGGTAAACAGCCGCCAAAGTCTCAGTAATCCATACTCCACGGTATCATCACCTTGGCTGGCAACCAATCGCACGATCAGGTCACTAATAAACACCAAGGCTGAGGCGTTGATCAGCAGCAAAATCGTCCCAAGGGTGAGAGCGAGAGAAACCAATTTGGCTAGCCAAAACGGTCGAGTTTGAGAGGGAGGAATTTGATAAATTTGATCAAGGGCGGCCATCGCCGCGCTCAGGGCACCCGAAAATGCCCAGAGCGAGGCAATAAAGCTCAAAGAAAACAGCCTTTGATTTCTCGTAATGCTAAGCTCTTGGATCAAACTGCGAATCAGAATGCGAACATCATCCGGGGCGAACTTAGCGACCTGACGCGCCAGGTCGTAAATCGTTGATTGCAATGATTCAAACAGCCCAATTGCCGCTAAAAACGCCAAAATCGCCGGACAAATGGCTAACATCGCGTTATAGGCCATTTCCGCCGATAAGCCGGCTAATCGCTGTTCCCCCACGCGCTTGATAATTTCCCGCAGTGTTGCCAAATTCAGGTGGCGAAAGAACCGGAAAAAGCGAGTTGATAGCATTTTCGATTTAAGATTATTATTACTTATCAATTCTTTGTCCTTCGTCATTCATTATGGGCATCCTTAAATAAGGACACAAAGCACGTTCAGACAAAGAACAATTTAAAATCTAAAATCTAAAATTGATATGACTCACGACGTTAAGCAGTGGTTGGATGAAATTAAAGCTCTGCAACAGCAATTAGCAGAGCGTGAAGCCGAACGAGAGGCGGCCCATACGAGTGCCGAACATTGGCGCGAACTTTACAACAAAGAAGCGCAGCAGCGTCGAACTGAGGCGAAGCTAGCCCAACAAACGATTGAATCTCTGAAGGCAACAATTCAGCGCCTTCAGGAAGGCTTTCCCCACCTCAAACCCGGCGGAACCGGCACTGGGGACACCCTCGCTCAACAAATGGAACAATTGGCAGCTGATGAAGCAAAAGCCAAACTGGTGGAGTTGTTCAGGGAACGGGATCTGGTTCTTCAAGAAGTTGCGCGTTTGGCAGATGCCCTGAAAGTCGAACAAGCTGCCCATATCCAAACCCGCGAAAGTTTAACAACGGCTTTGGGGGATACGATGGACCGGCTTAAAGCCGCCCGCGCCGCCCTCACCGGCACAGATGGGCCGGCAGCGACGGCGGCTGAGGCTAAAAACCCATTACTGATGCTACCGCCGATAAACTCGGATCAATCCCCTGCTTAAATGCGTTGTTACAGTGATGGATGGCACTATCTGGGTCTTTAAGACCGTTGCCGGTGAGCACGCAAACCACGGTTGCGCCGGCAGGAACGCGATCTTTCACTTTCAGTAAGCCGGCGACGGATGCAGCACTCGCCGGTTCACAAAAAATACCTTCTTGGCTAGCCAGTAGACGATAAGCCTCTAAAATTTCCTCGTCTGTGACAGCATTAAATTGCCCTTGGCTCGCTTCTCCCGCCGCGAGTGCCCGCTCCCAGTTGGCCGGGTTGCCGATCCGAATCGCTGTGGCCAAAGTTTCTGGATTGGTCACAGGTGCGCCGGTGACGATGGGGGCTGCACCGGCTGCTTGAAATCCCATCATTCGCGGTAAGCGACCGCATTTTCCTTCCTGATGGTATTGACAAAAACCCATCCAGTATGCAGTGATATTCCCCGCATTACCCACGGGAATACACAGCCAGTCGGGGGCATCACCGAGAACGTCTACCACCTCAAATGCAGCGGTTTTCTGACCTTCCAGCCGGTAGGGATTGACCGAGTTTACCAGCGTCACCGGATAGTGAGACGCCATATCCCGCACAATCTCCAGCGCCCGGTCAAAATTTCCCTTAATTGATAGAACTTCAGCCCCATACACCAACGCCTGCGCCAACTTACCCAGCGCCACATAGCCTTCCGGAATCAGAACAAAGGCTCGCATCCCCCCCCGCCGTGCATAAGCTGCTGCTGCGGCTGAGGTATTGCCGGTGCTGGCACAAATCACTGCCTGCGCTCCGGCTTCCTTGGCTTTGGAAATGGCCATTGTCATTCCCCGGTCTTTAAAGCTGCCGGTGGGGTTGAGACCATCATATTTCACAAAAACTCTCACCTCTTTACCAACCAGCTTGGCAATCGAGGGAACGGGGATGAGAGGGGTGTTGCCCTCTTGCAGGGTCACTACCGGCGTGGTATCTGTCACAGGCAGGTAAGACCGATAGGCTTTGATCAGACCGGGCCAGCCTTTAGCAGCGACCGGCTGGTCGCCCGTATGAAGGTTTGCCCCAGAGGCATGAGAATCAGCAGCAGACAGGCTCAGAGTCACGGTTTTTAGGGGTTCAGATGCAAACAAAATTAGTTTTAACCTTTAGTTTACCTCGATCCTCCAGAAAGCCTACGCCTTTGATCAGATGCTGGTAAAAATCTCAGTCAGTTGAGAAACTGACACAAGCAGAAAATTGACAAATTGGATGCAAATTAATTTATAGTTCAGGTTACAATACGTCATGGTGTGAGTAGGCAAAAATGACTAACCAATTACAGATGTCAAATTGTCCATCCACTTGTACTCAGTCCCCAGGGTCTAGCGATGCTCTGGTGTCGTCACCCATTAGAAATAAACCGATAGAATCGATGAAGTCTCCTTATCAAGCCGATCAGCAAGTGAAGTTCCTGCATCTCCAAGCAGAAATTGAAACCTTATTGTTACAACTGCAAACTATCAAGCAGCGGCAAGAACCGCAGCAGCCAGTTTTAGCCGGCTTTACGGCAGGTGAGACACTCCGGCAGCCGGCAGGTGTAGGCCGATAAGGAGAAGGGGCAGCGAACCCAATCGGAGCAGTCTAGTGAGACGCTTGTGCCAGTAGCTGTACTGCCGTCGTTTCAGCAGCAGTCAGTTTCTGACTCGGATGATCGGCCCTTAAGGCTGAGGGTTAGACGCTACTCTTTCATGACGCTGACAAGGCAACCCCTAAAGCGCAACAGTCAAAATCGCAGTTGCGCCGGCAGGAGTTCAAAATAGTTTGTCTAGAGGGGTTGCCAATTTGTTAGGTTCCGAGTTATATTAATAAAAGCGACAAAGCGACGCGGGATAGAGCAGTCTGGTAGCTCGTCGGGCTCATAACCCGAAGGTCAGTGGTTCAAATCCACTTCCCGCCACCAAATAAAAACTTTAAAAGCCCTGTAATCAGATCTGATTGCAGGGCTTAGTTTTTAGCGCGATAGAAATTCCAGCGAGTTTTTCTAATAAAAATAAGTAGATGCGTGTCGAAGGCTTTCCCTTCTGTCGTTTCAGCAATTGCCAGCCGGCCAGAGCTGGCAATCATTATCGCAAAGCCTTTGGGTGACTTTTGTGTGTTTGAGCGTTAGCGCTAATTATCATGAGCCTTAGGGGACGATTACCACAAAGCGCGTACCGGCGAGCGGTCGGACGAGCCGTTCGGCGAACGGTCGAAGAACTCGTAACTCTGTAGATCGCAAAGATTGACGCGGTAGTCTTCGACCGTTTCACCGTCAGCGAAGATACCCCTGATGTCGTAGATGCAGGTGCGACGACCGTCGGCAATGCTCACTTGTGCGGACTCTCCCCGGTTGAGCACATCCACCCCTAAAATATCTCTTTCCCAGTTATTAACGCCGGTAGGAGAGGTGTAAAACTCTGTTAAAGGACTGCTTGCTCTGTTGATGAGCGTAAACGTGAGATTTTCAGTTTGAGCTTGGGTGCTTTTGACACTCAGTGAAACTAATGGCGCAGCTAAAGCGGTAGCGGCCATGAAGGTACAGAAGGACTGATTGAACCTCATCAAATTATCCTTAGAAAAGATTACCTGAGAATACCTATTATTGAATCGCACTACCTTGGCGGAAAGTCAATGGTTTGACGAACTATTTTTTAAAGATAGGTCTAGGGAAAGCCAGCGAGAGCGTTTGCTTCGCGTGTAGGTTCGCGTCGCCTCAGGTAACGGATCGTACATCCTGCTCAAGATTGCTTGACGGGCTTTATCTAAGGTTGAGTAAGGGATAGTCAGCGCCCTAACCCTTGCCTATCCTGTGCTTACGGCGAAATTTAGGGAACAATTCAGTTTGACGAGTTAACATATCCTTCCGTAAAAGATTTTTCTTTGGGTATTCATTGTGAATGAATCTGTGAAAAAGTGATTGTGATTTCACCGGCACCGGGCAACCCTACGCAGCAGTGCCCCTAAAGGTAGAATGAGATGCAGTGAAGCGTGTGAAGCTAAAGCAAGGTCTAACCTTGTTTTATCTTTTGCCGGCACGATCCCAAACAAAATCTTAAATTCTGTCTATGGCTGTCAACTTGCGGCGACCCATTTTAATTGGGGGCATTGGTCTTTCATTTTCCCTGTGGTTGTTAGAAAGTCTCCATCACTCAGTTGTGCAGGTGGGTGAGTGGACGGTTTTGGGGGTGATCGGAGCCGGCGCGGCGGCGTGGTGGCTTCAGCAAGGAACGCCCAAAATCAAACCGACTCCAACACTGGCGCTTCTAGACCGGCAAACGGTAGAAAAAGCCCTCGCAGAAGCAGAAACCATGATTGGGCATCTGGAGGCTGAGACACAAAACCTCGATGCCAATTCTCAAGCGGCGATCAAGGGTGTGTGCCAGACAATGGGGGAACGGGGAAACCAGCTCAAAGCTGAGTTAGACCGGCAGGAAATTCGCCTTGCTGTTACTGGTGGGAAGGCAGCCGGTAAAACAACGCTGATCCAAGCGTTAAAGTCTGCCATGCCGCAACTCCAGCCAATCACCTTCACAGAGACACCGGCATTGTTTGCGGGGACGGATAGCGGAACCACTGCCCAGAAAAATGCCCTAGAATTGGCAATTGCCTCAGACTTGGTGCTGTTTGTGATCACCGGCGATTTAACTGAACCGGAATGCCAAACCCTGCAACAACTAACATCCGCAGGTGTGCGAACTATTTTGCTGTGGAATAAGCAAGACCAATATTTGCCCGAAGAACGAGCAACCGTTTTGCAGCAGCAGCAATTCAGGATTAAAGAAATCCTAAATAGTGGGGATGTGATGGCGATTTCCGCTTCCCCTGTGCCGGTGAAAGTCCGCCAGCATCAACCGGATGGTTCAGTCAAGGAGTGGCAAGAGGTGCCGGCACCAGAGATTAATTCTCTCACGAGCCGGCTCTGCCAAATTCTGGCAGAGGATGCCCAAAAGCTGGTATTTGCAAGTACCCTGCGGGCAGCCGGTGCATTGAAATTAGAAGCAAAAACGGCATTGAATCGTATAAGACGTGATCGCGCCATGCCGGCAATCGAGCAATATCAGTGGATTGCTGCCGCAGCCGCCTTTGCCAACCCTGTTCCCGCCCTCGATTTGCTTGCAACCGGCGCAATTGCCTCTCAGCTTGTTGTTGATCTCGGTGCCATTTACCAGCAAAAGTTTTCCCTCCAGCAAGCCCAGGCAATTGCTACGACAATGGCAACTTTTATGCTGAAGTTGGGGTTAGTTGAACTTTCCACAAAAACAATTAGTACCGTCCTCAAAAGTAATGCAATTACCTTTGTTGCCGGCGGCGCAATTCAAGGCGTGAGTGCTGCTTATCTGACGCGAATTGCGGGGGTGAGTTTGATTGAATATTTCCAAGCTCAAGATGTTGCAGTGCCGGTTTCTGATGAGAAACCTTTGAATTTTGACAAGTTGGGGAAAACACTGCAAAGTGTATTTCAGCAAAATCAGCAGGCTGCATTTTTGCAATCTTTTGTCAAGCAAGTTGCGAGCCGGCTGACTCCTCAAACTGCCGAATGAGCGATGGCAAAGATAGGATGGGCAGGGCTATCGCTCTACTCATCCTAGAAATAAGGTAATAGCTAAAACAGATAAAAGCTTTGAATTAATTGTTAGCTATTTAATAAATATAATTTTGGCCGGTTTAATGCCAAGGAAATTAAACCATATTTAAGTAAAACATCCAGTAATTTATGAGTGATTCCCACTCAATATGAGTAAATATCTGTCGGAAAACCGAAATTAAATTGTATTGAAGTTCGACAAATTCTCCAACGATAATGAATATGCAGGTGTCTTTCCCCATCTAACCTTGAGTAATCCTCAATCGCCCCAACCCAATCCCAATGTTGAGCGTCAGGCATCTAAGCAAGACACTCATTTTAACCGCGCCCGTGCGAGTCTGCGGCAAACGCTGTCCTGGTATTCTCATGTGCGCCGGCAGCCACAACTTGCCAAAGATACAGAACTGCAATCTGCCATGCAGAAACAGCTTGATGTTTTGTCGGGAAATCTCGCTAAGCTAGACCAAAGCATGATTCGCATTGCTGCCTTTGGTTTAGTCAGTCGTGGCAAATCAGCGGTTTTGAATGCCTTACTCGGCCAGAAAATTTTGCAAACCGGCCCAATTAACGGCGTCACTCAATGGCCGCGTTCGGTGCGCTGGATGCCCAATCCTGACGGTAAAGTGCAGGTCGAGTTAATTGATACCCCTGGATTGGATGAAGTCGATGGCCAGGTCAGGGCGCAGATGGCGAGAGATGTGGCCCACCAATCCGATTTAATTTTGTTCGTCGTTGCCGGCGATATTACCCGCACTGAGTATAAAGCCTTATCTGAGCTGCGGAAGACGCGCAAACCCCTAATTTTAGTCTTTAACAAAATCGACCTTTATCCCGAACAAGACCGGCAAGCGATTTACCAACAACTGCAACAGTTAGCTGCCGGCGAGAAGGAAAAGGGGAGAGTGGGAGAGGGGGAAATGCCCTCAACGTCTAATGCCCCATCCCCAATGCCCAATGCCCCATCCCCAATGCCCAATGCCCTATCTCCCGATGATATTGTCATGGTGGCGGCAGAACCGATGCCTCTGCCGGTGCGAATTGAGTGGCCCGATGGTCGGATCACGAACGAATGGGAAACCCCGCCACCGCAAGTCGAGGAACTTCAGCAGAAAATTCTTAATATTCTGAATCGAGAAGGGCGATCACTTTTGGCGTTGAATGCCTTGATTCAAGCGAGAGACGCTCAAGCAAATATTGCAAGTAAAACACTAGATTCTCGTCAAAAGGCAGCAGAAGACCTGATTTGGGAATTTGCTAAATATAAAGCTTTGGCTGTTGGCGTCAACCCTTTTGCCTTTTTAGACTTGTTGGGAGGAGTGGTGGCGGATTTGGCGCTGATTCGCTCATTGGCGCGGCTGTACGGATTGCCGATGACCGGCTATGAAGCGGGTAAACTTTGGAAAACGATTTTGTTGAGTGCCGGCGGTTTGTTACTCAGTGAAATGGGCAGTAGCTTAGTTTTGGGAATTAGCAAAAGTGCCGGTGCGGCTGCCGGTGCGGCGGGTGATGGGGGTGGGATTACGGCTTATGCCGGCGCTGCAGTTGCTCAAGCCAGTTTAGCCGGTTATGGAGCCTACACCGTCGGTCATGCAGCGCAAGTGTATCTGGAACAAGGTTGTACATGGGGTCCAATGGGTTCCGATACGATTATTCAAGACATTTTAAATCAGGTGGAACCGAACACCGTTATTGATCGTTTGCGGCAAGAATTATCGATGAAATCTTAAATTTTTGTCAGCGATTTTTAGGGCAATTTCTACCGGCACTTCTCACCCATTTAAGCCGGCTTCGGTTTCAATTCTCGCACCGCAGTTTCAGTAATTTGGGTGATTTCCTTTAAATCTGGCATTGGCAGCAAACTTTCCATTGCCAACCACAACAGATACTCAATATTACCTGCCGGCCCGACAATTGGCGACCAGGTTAAACCGCGATACTGCCATCCCAAACCACCGGCAGCTTGCAAGACTTGGGCGATCGCATCCGCATGATCCGCCGGATCTCGCACAACACCCTTTTTACCCACTCGTGATCTTCCCACTTCAAACTGCGGTTTCACCAGCAACACTGCCTCTCTGGGTGATTGCAGGAGATCCCACAGTGCCGGCATAATTTTGCTTAGGGAAATAAACGACACATCCACCACACCTAAATCTGGTAACGGTGAATCTTCACTATACAAGTCAATTTTTGTCAAGTTTCGTAGATTCGTGCGTTCTCTCAACAACACGCGCGGATCATTTCGCAGACGCCAATCAACCTGCCCGTAGCCAACATCAATGCCGTAAACACACTCCGCACCGGCTTGTAGAAGGCAGTCAGTAAAGCCGCCGGTGGAAATGCCCCCATCAAGGCAAATTCGCCCTTGTACGGGAATCGCAAAGACTTCTAAGGCTTTTGCCAGTTTTTCGCCGCCTCTGGAAACATAGGGCGAACGGGCTTTTACTTTAATTTGTGCCGCCGGATCGACTTCCGTACCTGGTTTATCAATCACCTGCTGATTTACCATTACTTCGCCGGCACGGATCAGCCTTTGGGCCAACTGCCGCGATTCACAGAGGTTGAGTTCTACTAATAGGGTGTCGAGTCGTTGTTTAGCCGGCATATCGGCTGGATGTAAGGCTATTTTTAGCCTGGATTAGGTTACTGAAGATTTTACAGGTTATTGGTATCCTGCTGCTTGAATTGTAAAAAGTTGGGCGTAGCGTCCATTTGCTTGCAGTAATTCTTCGTGGGTTCCTTCTTCTATCAGTTCGCCGGCTTCGATGACTGCAATTTTGTCCGCCATTCGCACGGTAGAAAAGCGATGAGAAATCAGGAAAACCATTTGTTTTTGAGTCAGGGTGCGGAAGCGCTCAAAAATTTCAAATTCGGCTTCTGCATCCATCGCGGCTGTGGGTTCATCCAGCACTAAAATATCAGCTTTGGTTCGCATGAATGCCCGTGACAAAGCGATTTTTTGCCATTGACCCCCAGAAAGTTCAATTCCTGATTTAAACCACCGGCCTAATTGAGTTTTAAAGCTTTCTGGCATAGTTTCAATAAAAGGTCGCGCCATCCCTTTTTCTGCGGCAATTTCCCAGCCGGCTTCGTCTTCTAAGCGTTCTACATCACCCACCCCTACATTTTCGCCCACAGTAAACTGGTAGCGAACAAAATCTTGAAAAATTACACCAATGCGCCGGCGCAAAATACCCACATCCCATTCTTGCAAGTCTAACCCATCGAGTAGAATACGACCGGCAGAAGGGGTATATAAGCGTGTCAGCAGTTTGATTAAGGTTGTCTTTCCAGAGCCATTTTTACCAACAATTGCGAGTTTTTCCCCTGGTTTAAGGTGGAATGATATATTTTTAAGGGCCGGCTGTTGGCTTCCGGGATAAGTAAAGGAGACATTTTCAAAACGAATGCCATCATTTGCAACTAAACCTTGAGTGACTCTCCCTTGCTGTTTAAAAATATCTTGCTTGAGAAAGTCGTAAAGATTGGCAAGATAAAGGTTATCTTCGTACATTCCGCCAATGGCGCTGAGTGTGCCGGCAAAGGTGGTTTGTCCTTGCCGAAATACCATTAAATACATGGTCATATCTCCCAGAGAAATACGACCGACAATGGTTTCTAAAACGATCCAGGCATAGGCGAGATAAAAGGCAGTTGTACTTAGTAGCCCTAATAAATACCCCCAAAAACCACGCCGCAGGGTGAGGTCACGGTCTTCGCCATAAAGCCGGTGAAAAATGTTACGATAACGTCCGAGTAATACCGGCCCTAATTGATAAAGTTGAACTTCTTTTGCGAAGTCTTCACGCGCAATTAGAGTTTCTAAATAATGCTGTTGTCGGGTTTCTGGGGAACGCCACCGGAATAAACGGAAAGCTTCGCCGGCAAAGCGCGTTTCGGCAAAGAAGGGAGGAATGGCTGTGATTACCAGTACAACAACTGCCCATCCTGAAAACTGTAATAGTAAGCCGCCGTAAGTAATCAAAGAAAGGGCGTCTTGCACTAGCTTAAAGGTGCGACTGACTAAACTCAAAGGCCGGCTGGATGCTTCATGCCGCGCCTGTGTCATTTTGTCGTAAAATTCTGAATCCTCGAAGTGAACGAGATCGAGAGTCAGCGCTTTTTCTAAGATTAAAACATTGACTTTTTGACCCAGCAGCACGCGCAACAAGGACTGGCAAACGCTTAAACCGCGTTGTGTGCCGGCAAGTAGCATCACAACAAGCGCTTCTAATCCCACGTAGCTGATAGCCGTCCAGCGATCGCTTGCCAGTCCACTTTGAGAAGCACTGATGACGCTATCGACAATTAATTTGCCGGCATAAGCAACGGCGGCTGGCAGGATGCCGGCGACTAAGGTAAGAAGGGCAAAAATTACTGTCAGCGTGCGGCTGGTTGTCCAGACTAAGCCTAATGCCTTCCCGCTGTACTGAAACACGGATAACGCTTGGCGCAAGCTTTGCCGGCTCCATTTAAAAGCGCTTTGTTTTTTCGGACTCCTCATGTTTTATCTATCAAATGGCGAGGAAAAGGTTGCAGTTTTGAGCTTAAGTTCCACTCTGCTTTCAGTCTTAAGGTATAAGACCCGTCGCGGTTGCTTATGGCACTATTATTAATTATGAACACTACACAACGTTTAGCGACTCTCAACCGCATCCGCAAACTCAGCCGGCTGATGGATACAGCCATCGGCATCCCTGGCACGCGTTTTCGCATTGGCATAGACCCTATTCTGGGCTTAGTTCCCGGTGCCGGTGATTTAGTAAGTACAGCCTTTTCAGCTTACATCATTTATCTAGCCGCCCGGTTTAACATTCCCCGCGAATTCTTGGCAAAAATGATTTTTAATGTTGGCTTAGAAGCTGTTGTGGGGACAGTTCCATTGATCGGTGATTTGTTTGATGCTTACTATAAATCGAATATACGCAACCTTGCCATTTTAGAGCAACATCTTCAGGCGGTTGATCCGAAACTTGAAGAACTTTCAGAAATACTGCCTGACTATACAGAATCGACTTTTTCTAAATAAGCCTGCTTGGAATCAATTTCTCGCGAAAGTATTCCAAACAAAAATAAAATTGTTGATGGCTAAATAAAGGCCGGTGTGGCAAAATAAAGCTATGTATTAATCAACAATTTTTTAATTTTGGCTAGGCTTTCGTTCACGATTTATTCAATTAATTTTATATGAATAAAAAAAGAAAAACTCAAGGGTATTATTATTGAGTTTTTCTTTCCTTTTAATAAACATCTATCATTGTCTAGGCTAGGGATATTTGTGGAATAAAAGTTGCATTTATTCCACAAACATCCCTAAACAAGATTGTTTTACTCTGTGGTTTTACCAGTCCAGATCCAAACTTGGCAGCCGGTTCTTCAGACTGTAGGGTTCATCAATGACAGGATTCGTAATATTTAATTCCTCACGCCATTGCCGCACAGGTTTGTCCCAACCGGCTTCCCAACGCTGAGCAATCAGCGGTTTAATTTGTATTGCCATCCCCATGCCTCTTGCCGACTGCTGCGTTACATAGTCAAGCTTCTCCGGTTGGCGCTTAAGCGCTAAACCCATACTAGCAACCTGAAGCAACACACCCATCGGATAGCCTATCTGAACTGCGTGAATTGCCAACACTCCCAACTCGCCGCCGGTAGGCCCAAAGCCTGTTATCAGGTGTACAATATCGTGGGTTTTCCGTAAGCGCATCGTCACCCAGTCTGCATCGGTTTTAACATCACGGCGACGGTAAAAGTTGGGGTCGAAGCCCAAGGCTTTCATCACGGTGGCATAGGTATGACCAAGCGTGCCTGGGGGTAAATTTGATAAAGCTTCGAGATCGATTTCAGGGCCGAGATAGCGGCTTTCCATCATAGCGCGGGCTTCCGGGATGGCTTTAACCCGTTCGACGCACACCTTCATCTGATCACTGCCTCGAAAGTTATCTTCGATGTCAAAAACATTTTCTGTTTTTTCGCCCATCGATTTGAGCAAATCCGTAACAGTGTGTAGATTGCGAACGGTTCGGGTGAGATCTTCAAATTGTTTCAGCATAATTTTCTCTAGATTGTGCGTAGATAATTTGTAATGACAAGGCTTTGTTGATTACCAATGAGCTTTATAACTTGAGCATCTTTTATTAGCCGGCTCTAATTGGGTTTGACATTATTCTTTTGGTTGCTATTTGTCATCGGATGATCATTTGTATAGGTTGAGCAAACCTATTGCGAATCAAGACAACTCAGCGGTTGTCTTCATGGGAGTGATTGCAATTACAAAGATTAAGTTCAACGAACAATATCGATATTTTTGATAGCAATGGGCAGGGTATTGAGCATTACTGCCGGCCTCCAATGCCGTACTCTAGAGTGCGTATAAAGTCATCCAAAATTTTGCCAATTGCACCCTGATCAAGCTCAGGCCCGTCTTTAACCAACTGCTTCACATTAAGCCCCAAGTGGGCAGGGATAAACTGCCTGAGTTCGTTACCCAGCGTAATAATCGTAAATGCTGCAATATCTGAGTTTATATCAGCCGCTAGTTCACCGAGCGCAACACCCTCTTGTACACACTTTCGCATAAATGCTATTGATGCCGCATTAGTGCGTTTAAAGACTTCATCCCGAAAGGGCACATCGCCGTGATTTGGCCCCCGATAAAGGATTTGGCTAAAGGCTGGATTTGCCAGTTGAAACGCTAAAATTGCCTCAAATAAAGCCCGCAAATATACAAAAAAGCCGGCTTGAATGCTAGGCAAGTTAACACTCGCAATGAACGAATTCCTTGCCTCAATCGCTAAATCGACTAGGTAGAGATACAAGTCTTGCTTGTCCTCAAAGTATTGATAAAAGCTACCTTTAGCGATTTTTGCCTGACTGACAATACTTGAGATCGACGCCGCTTCATAGCTGTGATTAGCAAACTCGGTGATCGCTGAGTCGATAATGATCCGCTGTCTCGTATCAGGCAAATTAAAGAACGTCTGGGACGGCATAAACCAGCTCAAGGCTAATGTGACCAGTCAGTCACATGACTGATTAGTCACAATCTAGCGCAAGCGCATAGGTCTGTCAACCCCTCCCCTAAAAATGAAAGGCAGTGGCTTATGGCAAATTGACCGGCTATATAAACTATTTACGTTTCCAAGCAGTCTAATGCGGTTGAAGATGGCAAAACCGGCATCGCGTCTTTAGCATCCCAAGCTTCAACTCGTAGGCAACTTAGAAATTAAATTTTTTGGAATAATACTTGCTTGCTTATCGGGATCGCTAGGCTTTGTATACCACCACGCCCAAGCAATCAAAACTGCTTGTAACGGTAGCCTAACTGCTTGAAACCAAGGCGAATCTGGAATTCCATCAATATGAATGTGATTGACAGCCATATTAATATTCGCTGGAAAAACTGCGATAAATAACGCAATAATTCCCCAAGCCGCCGCACGGGAAACTGGCGGGACTAATAAACCGATTGCCCCCAATATTTCAAAGAATCCACTAATATAAACTAATTCCAGGGGGTAGGGGAGTTGAGGTGGCATGATCTTTACAAATGGCTCGGAAATTGTAAAGTGAAGCACGCCAAGTACGATTAAAGCTACTGATAAAATTACTCTAAATATTTCTTTTAAGTTTTCAATTTTAAACATATAGTTTTTGTATTTTTATATATTATTAATTATCATGATTTGTTGCTTGACAAATCACTTATTTTTGTTAAAATCGGCTTTTAGCCAATATAAAACGATTGAACCCACCTTTAAGATGGCAGCCGGCAGAACAATAAAACAGTTTTTATTAAAATTCCTTGAACTCAAGCCAACACTCACGCCTAGCTCAAACATTTTTCTCTCAGCGGCGTCAGTGTGGCATGAGTCAAGGATTAAAACTGTAGCGGCATATTAAACCGGCTAAAACTGCCAAGAGAAAAATGTCTCAACTTCTGACAAATTTTCTAGACGTGAGCGGCAGTTTGGGGCGAAGCTTGAGGCTTTTGTCCATCCGATACCAGGGATTCCCCCTCGATAAACGAACGCAGCATCCAAGCCATTTGTTCGTGCTGTTCCATCAAGCCGGTTAAAAAGTCTGCCGTTCCTTGATCGTGGTATTTGTCACCAGACTGATCGACATGATCACGCAGGTTACGGATAATTTGCTCGTGATCATCGACCAAGCGAGCAACCATTTGTGTTGCTAAAGGCAGATCGCCAATGTGCTCTTTAATCGAGGCATATTTTAGGAAGCCTTCAGCCGTTCCAATCGGATAACCGCCCAAAGTTCTAATCCGTTCTGCAAGCTCATCAATGTTAATGGTTAATGCTTGATAGTGTTCTTCCCACAATTGGTGGAGTGAGCGGAACTGAGGGCCAACCACATCCCAGTGATACTTCTTGGTTTTGATCAGCAAAAGATAAGCATCGGCGAGGTCATGATTGAGTAAATCAATGACACCATCGCGTTGCTCGTCAGTAAGACCGATATTTAACTTACGCATTCAAGAGCCTCCAAACGTTCTGACTTCTCATCTATTGCAACAAATTCAACACCTAATTACATCAACCGAGAGGAGGATAACAAGTTGGCACGAAGTGATAGAATTTCTATTCTGCCGGCAGGAGGCGAACACAACCTTACGGTGGTATCCATTACTACCTCAAAAAGTTTGACTGTCATGCCGGCAAAACCCAGACAAGCTCAGCATCAACAAGCTTTGTTTGCGTGCCAGAAAGCTGGCAAATAGCAATCCTTAAATCTGCCGCGCCTAAATTCCCGCCTCATCCAAACGCTGTAAAGAAATACTCGCCGCCTCAGCCACTTGCCAATGAGCATCCTTTGCTAAATACTTCAGCGCCGAAACACTCTTCTCACTCGGCAAATGCCCCAACGCCTCTGCCAAACGCTGCCGGATCAGCCAATCTTCAGACTGAGCAAAGCGGAGAATGCGATCAACAGACTCTATCGATTTAATTTCACCCAGCGCTGCGATCGCCCCTTGTTGCACCACCACTTCCTCACTATCGAGCGCTTTCATCAGCACATCATGAGCGCGAGGATCTTTCAAATTTCCCAGCGCCACCGCCGCACTAAAGCGCACCAGCCAATCTGTATCCTCATAAAACGCCCGCACCAGCGGCTCAAACGCTCGCCCATCTTCTAGATATCCCAAAGCGCCGGCAGCATCAGCGCGAATGCCGTAATCTGGATCAGTTTCTAGCAACCGCACCAAAATCGGATAGCACTCGTCTGTTTGTTTGACTCCCAGCGCAAACACTGCCATTGAGCGCACTTGCAAGCTTTGATCGTCAAGGACTTTTTTAATTAAGGGCACCGCATCATCGGCTGGGAATTGCCGCAGGGAAGCCAGCGCTATCATGCGATCACGAGAGTTTTCGCTGTCTAGGTGCTCGGAAATTTGTTTTAAAGTAAGCGGATTCATACGCGCCTTAGTTCACAAAACTTTACAATCTTCTTATCTTTAATTATAAACGTCCGGTTATGGCATTCTGGTGATTTGCGTTTGTTTTGCAAAATACGCATAAAGACAATAAGCCTCAAACGACTGATATGCATAGCTTACAGATTATTTTTAAAATTTGAGAATATAGCATTTAAAAATAAATTATTCCAGCCGGCGGCACCAGCCTAAAGGATGAAGTCTCTTAATCTTGGCTATTGTGTCCCCCAGCGCCCCTACTTTCGCCGAAAGCGCCCAAAATGCTCCTCGCCTTGACGTGACGCCACCGAATTCGCCACCGGCACTAGAGACAGCAACTCGAAATCAGCAGCAAAATACTCCTCAATCTGTGCCGGTGTCACCCCAAAAGGAGGCCCGCCGGCACGAGAATGGGTAAAAAACAAACCGAGCAATTCCCCATCCGGGCGCAATAAGTCTCGCACCAGCTCAACATAAGCAGGCCGTCTTCCCGGCAAAATGGCACAGAAGCAAGTATGCTCTATCACATAATTAAAATAACTGGCAAACTCATCTGCCAAGTCAAAGATATCTCGCTGCAAAAATTGAGTAGAAATGCCGGCAGCTTCAGCCAACTGATTTGCTGCTGCAATGGCAGAAGGAGCAAAGTCAAAACCAACAACTTCAAAACCCTTAGAAGCAAACAGCAAAGCGTCGTAACCCTCCCCGCAGCCCAAAACTGCCGTGCGACCGGGGGGTGGAGCTTGACGAGCGTTTAAAAAGCTAACAAAAGGAGGAGCCGGTTGTCCTAGATTCCAGCCAGCCGTTCCTTCCTGATAGCGCTGCTGCCAAAAACTTACCGCTTCAACATTGAGTAGAGAATCGTCCGATTCCATTTTTTAGATTTTCTAGTCTAAATTATAACTTGGCAAAACAAACCAACCACAAAATTTTATAAATTCTTAGGGTTTTTACCTTATAATCGTAAACCAAGACACATTAAAGCTTAACTATATCAAAATCAAATACTGAAAAATCTACCCTCACAAAAGTTTAAATGAACTAGACTCCTGAATTGTGACTTATGAAACTTGAACGCGCTCAGCGCCTGCGTGAATATTGCAGAGACGAAGCCGCCTTTGAAGGGCTGCAACAAATTTTTAATACTTTAGAAGCGAACCATCGGCAGGCGCAAGAGCAACTTCTGTTCCTAGCATCCGTGTTAGACCAAGTTTGTCATGCCATCATCGCTACAGACAAAGACGGCAAAATAGTTTACTGGAACGGTTACGCGCAAATGCTCTATCAATGGCAGGCTGAAGAAGTTATGGGCAAAAGTATTAACGAAACGTTCGCAACGCAAGTGAACCACCACCAAGCCGAAGCAACCCTCAGCACAGTTAAGAACACAGGTTCAGCGCAGCGAGAATGGGTTGCACAGCGTAAAGACGGCAGCCAATTTGTCGCAGAGGTGAGTGATGCCGTTTTGCGAGATAGCAGCGGCAACTTGCTCGGCTTTGTCGGAATTTACGCCGATGCTACTGAGCGCAAACGTGCTGAAGAAGCACTGCGAAAAAGTGAAGAACGATACCGAGCCTTGTATGAAGAAACCCCCTCGATATATTTCACCTTAGATGCCGGCGGAACCGTGCTTTCCGTCAATGCTTTTGGAGCTGAACAATTAGCCTACACTCCAGAAGAATTAATCGGGCAATCTTTCTTGAAAGTTGTTTACGAAGACGATAAACCGGCAGTGAGGCAGCACCTGAACACTTGTTTGCAGCAGCCGGCATCCGTATCGCGCCGAGAAGTTCGCAAAGTGCGAAAAGACGGCAGCCTGTTGTGGGTGCGACAAGTCGCTCGCGCTGTACCAGGAAATGACGGAAACTTGATCGTACTCATGTTGTGTGAAGATATCACAGAGCAAAAGCAAGCGCAAGAAGCCCGATTGCAGAGGGAAACAAAAAATACGGCATTGCGGCAAGTGATACCAAGTTTAATGTTTCAGCTAGATAAAACCGGCAGCTTTCTGGACTTCATGCCAGAATCTAAAGACCAAAATTCTTTTTTAAACTTCAAGTTACAAAAGAAAATTCCAGTCGCTTCACTCAGCATTTGTAACAGCAATTCCGTAACAAACTATTACGAATCACCCACTTATTTTAACGCTAGCACTGTCGTCAGCAACGAGCTAGAACATCAAGTTCAAAAACGCACTAGCCAACTGAAAAAATCACTTGATTTTGCCGCCGGCATTCAGCGCATCACCGATGAAATTCGCGATAGCTTCGATGAAGCTCAGATTTTGCAAACCGCTGTCGTCGCACTTCACAGCGTCCTGAAAACAGATTATTGCTGCGCCGCTGTTTACAACCTTGAACGCACACAAGCAACCATTTGCTATGAAGCCACCCAGCCTCAGTTCGGATCGGCTGTGGGCTGTACGATCGACATAGCAGACGCCCCTAATACCTATGGCCGGCTGCTACGCGGCGAATACTATCAATCTCATGAACTAGGGGATATTAGCACACCCGAACTGTGCAAACATTTGCCGGTAAAACTGCTGTTCCCCATCTCATCCGATGATCAAGGAGTTATCGGTCACTTAGCAGTATTTAACCGAATGGGCACCGTTCTAGGCAAGACAGAAATTCTCTTAGTGCAGCAAGTCGCCAATCAGTGCGCCATTGCTATTCGCCAAGCCCGACTATATCAAGCCTGCCGCGCACAAGTCGAAGAACTCGCCAAACTTAATCGGCTCAAAGATGACTTTTTAAGTACCGTTTCTCATGAATTACGCTCACCCATCGCTAATATGAAAATGGCGATTCACCTGCTACAAGCGGCTGGCGATCCAGATAGACGCGAGCGCTATTTAAAGATTTTGCGAACCGAATGCGACCGAGAAAATGATCTGATTGAAGATTTATTAGATTTGCAAAGGCTGGAAGCGGACGCCTACAGATCACACACAACCGCTGTAAATTTATCTGAGTGGTTGCCGACGATTCTCACCCCTTTTAATTACAGAATCTCCAACCGGCAGCAGATATTAGAGGTTGAGTATCCGCCTGAACTCCCCCCCATTATTTCAGATCCCATTAGCTTAGGGCGGATTGTCACAGAACTGCTCAACAATGCCTGCAAATACACAAGTGCCGGCGGCAAGATAGCGCTAAGCATCCGCCACTCTGAGGGAGGGGGAGAATCTGTGACACCTAACCCTTCAGCCGCTGCACCCGTGTGCCTGTTCACCATCGTTAATCAAGCGGAAATTCCCAAAGCTGAACTGCCGCGTATCTTTGACAAGTTCTATCGAGTTCCTAACGCCGATCCCTGGGAACAAGGCGGCACCGGCTTGGGGTTAGCTTTGGTTTACAAACTTGTCGAACAGTTAGGCGGCAGCATTCAAGTTGAAAGTGATGCCGGTTGGACAGCTTTCACGGTTGCCCTCCCCACCCATTTATAAAGAGAAGAATGAACCCTGAAAACTGCGTGTAAAGTGCGGCAAATTGCAACTCTCCCCTCCCTAATCTCTAGTTCCTCGTTCCGCTCGGCGTTCCTGAAGTTGCAGTAAAATTTCAGCGTGGACTTCACGGGTAATCGGATAAAAATAAGCCAGTACCAAACCGACAATCAAAGCCAGTGTTGGCAAAGGGCCAATCGCAATGCGAATCACCATATCTACAGCATCCGATTGATCGGGCAGCGGGATTGCGGCAGTGGGCTTAATATAGCCGGCCCAACCTAGACTTTCTAACATCAACCACACCGCAAGTCCTAAACAAATTTTTTGCAGAAACACCATAAAGCTATAAAAAATGCCCTCGCGACGCTGTCCCGTTCTCAGTTCATCCAATTCAATTACATCGGGAAGCATCGACCAGGGAATTAGATAAGCTGTGGACACCCCTAAGCCGGCCATCGCTGCCAAAAAGTACATTAACCCGACTTGACCGGGTTGCAGGAAAAACAGTCCTGCCTGTGCCAAAATCCAGACACTCATCCCCATAAAGTAAACGGCTTTTTTGCCCACGCGCTTGCTGATCGCACCCCAAACAAACAGCATACTTAAAGCAGTTCCCTGCACCAATAGCAGCACTAAATTAATTTCCGTCTGTCCCAGGCGCATCAAACTTCCCACAAAGTAGGGAATGATTCCAGCCGTCACCTGCACAGCTAACCAAGAAAACAAATAAATTCCGACCACAAACAAAAAAGGCCGGTTGTTCAAAATTAGCTTTAGCTGTTGTAACACCGGCAAAGACACAGGTTGCTCGGTTTCCGGGTGTTTTGCGGCCACTGCAGCGGCACGTTTGCGTGTTCCCCAAACACACCAATATAAAGGCAGTACAGAGAAAATTGCACAAATCCCTCCTAATACCAAAAACTGCTGTCCTCGGTCATTGGGAATGAGCTGTGCAATCACTAAAGCCAGCAATAAAGACAGAATGCTGCCGCCAATGGAAAAGGTAAATCGAAAGCTGTTGAGGCTGGTGCGTTCGTTGTAATCTTGGGTGAGTTCGGGAGTTAGAGCAGTGTAAGGTAAATTGACAACTGTATAGAAGGTATTAAATAAAATCGAGATAATCGTGTAGTAGAAAAACAGACCCCACTGATTAATACTTTCGGTATTGCTAAAGCGGGGGACAACCCACTGCAAAAAAAAGAAGACTCCAAACGGAACTGCCCCCCAGATCATCCAGGGATAGCGGCGTCCCCACCGGCTTTGGGTGCGATCACTCAGCACCCCCACTAATGGGTCATTGACGGCATCCCAAACCTTACCAACCAGCTGGGTTTTGCCGGCTAAGCCGGGGGCTAACCCGGCCACATCGGTGAGGAAGGGTGACAAAAAAGAAATCAAAAGCATTGCTGTGATTGCCGTCCCCATATCCCCTGCCCCGTAGGCCAGTTTGGTGCTAAAGTTGAGCTTTTCAGACTCAGGTGAAATAGGGGAATCAGCAGAAGGGGAAGTGTTAGTCATGTCAGTTTGTAACGAAGTAAAATCAGCCCTCGCGGTTGCCAAGCATCTGTGATGAAGAAAGGCGTTTCATCGTTCTGTTATTGTGCCTTATGTCGCGGCGCAACATTTCGCATCTGCCGGCAGTTGTATTATTCTGCTGATCCCTGCGTTCATCATGCTATCTATGTCTGATCTTTATATTTCCTGGTCTGAGTACCATCAAAAAATTGAGCGCCTCGCTGCCAAAATTTACCTGTCCCATTGGCAGTTCAACCAAATTGTCTGCATTGCTAGAGGTGGGTTGCGCGTGGGCGATACCCTCTCGCGGATTTACGACCTGCCCTTGGCGATTTTATCGGTTTCTTCTTATGGGGGTGCCGGTGGTCAAGTTCGCGGAGAAATTTCTTTCTCAACCCACCTGACAATGACCACCGGCAAGCTGGGCAGTCATATTCTCTTAGTGGATGACTTGGCAGATTCCGGCATCTCGCTTCAGCAGACACTTAACTGGCTATCGTCTCATTATGGGGCGGATATCGAGGAAATTCGCACGGCTGTTCTCTGGTACAAAGCCTCTTCCATTATTGCGCCCGATTACTATGTGGATTACTTGCCAGACAATCCCTGGATTCACCAGCCTTTTGAACCCTACGAACAAATGACACCGGCTGAACTTGCTGCCACTTATTCTTCTTCTCAGGAAATTGCCTGGGAACGAGAAAATTACTAAAGGCCAAAAATCCACAACCACACCGGCAAGATCAGCAAAAAGCCAACCGATCCGGCTGCCACGGCGGTAACCGCTAAATCGCGGTCGAGATTGTAAGCTTCTGCAAGTACGAGGGTGGCAAACGCCGGCGGCATGGCCATTTGCAGCACAATCGCTAGATGCGGAGGGCCGGTAATGCCCAGAAAGGGTAAACCGGCACCCAGCACTAAAGGCACGATGAGCATTTTAATTCCCAGGCTAATCGCTGCCGGTTGCAAGCTTCCCCAAGAAGACAGCCGGCTTAGTCGCATTCCAATGTGCACGAGGGCTAAAGCCAATGAACCCCAGGCAAATGCTTGCAATATTTCTTCCGCTAGCATCGGCAGCGCCACGTTTCGGACAATTAAGCCAAAACCAAACGCCCACAGGGCCGGATTTTGCAGCATGACAAGGGCTAATTGCCAGGAATTTTGAGTGCCGATGCCAAAGCGAGCGGCCAGGACTACTCCCAATCCGTAAGCACCGAATAGGGTGCCTAACATATCGTAGAAAAGCGCCCAGGCGAAGTATTTATCTCCCACTAATGCCAGGATGACTGGATAGCCTAAATATCCGGTGTTTCCCACCATTGCCGCTAGCAAAAAAGTGCCCTGTGCCGGTTTTGAAGCCATTAAGCCTGAAGGGTTGCGCTTGCTTTCTATCTCGATCCAAGCCCACGCTAATCCTGCCCCTAGAATAATTGCGGCCCATGCGGCTGCCGGCGCTATCCAAATTGAGCCAGATAAATCGGCCCCGCGCAGAAATGCCACAATGCCCACCGGCACGCCAATCCAGAATAAAAATTTGCCCAAATAAGCTGGCGCGACTTCTGGCAGTTTCCAGCCTAAAACCAATCCCAGCGCAACTCCACCGGCTAACTTAAAATACAGGTTTAGTAGCTGAATTCCTAGGCTGGAAATCATTTTTCATTTATACTTTAACTTGCATAATATTTTAATATAAAATTCTTGGATAAAGTGAAATAATTCATTCAAATGGATGCCTGGATTTTGCCGGCTCTGCATCTGTCTTCATAACTGAGATCAGTCACTAAGCAAATTAGATGCGGTTAAGTTGGAAAAACTGGGATTGGATCAGCAAAGATCTACGGGCAATGTGGCACTGAGCGTGTAAAGGATAGTGTAGACGCCCAACACGATTCAGTTGCCGCAGATGTTGATAAATAGGTCTGCATATACAATGATTGAGTGTTGGATTGAGTGCGGAGAGTAGCTCCCTTGAATAAGGCTGGTTCGTCTGGAAAACCCTTGCACAACTCAGTACCCCCGATAGACGATATTCCTGTTGCTTTCCGGGATACTCCTGAGCAAAAACCCCAGTCTCGGTTTTCGCGGGGATGGCTGATTGCGGGATTGGTGGGATTGGCAGTTACGCTCGTTGCCGGTGTGGGGTTTGCCTTAGTAGAAACACAATCGATGGCGTCGCGGCAATTGGCACAAACCGCCCCAGGTGCGCCGGCAAGCGAGTCAACGCAGCCCCAACCTAATGCCGGCGCGACGAGTAGCGTTGAGGAGCAAGAAATTCTTTTAGGACACAAGCGCTATGCGGAAGCGCCGGCAGCAGAACTCAAGCAGGTTGCGCCCGATGGCAGCATTAAAATGCGTAAAGCCGCAGCCGAAGCATTTTTAGCGATGCAGGCAGCCGCTCAGGCAGAGGGTATCAGCTTGGTGCCAATTTCTGGCTTTCGCACGATTGACGATCAACAGCACTTGTTTTTTGAGGTGAAAGCGGAACGGGGACAAGTGGCAACCAAACGGGCGGAAGTCAGTGCGCCTCCGGGTTATAGTGAGCATCACACCGGCTACGCCATCGATATCGGGGATGCAAATGTGCCGGCAACGAACGTCAATCCCGAATTTGAAAACACGGAAGCTTTCAAGTGGCTTTCGGCGAATGCCCCTCGCTATAGCTTTGAGCTGTCATTTCCCAAAGATAATCCCCAAGGTGTCAGTTATGAGCCTTGGCATTGGCGCTTTGTGGGCGACTCCGATAGCTTGGAAACGTTTTACAAAGGGCAGGGCGCGAAATAGTTGGGACGGCTTAGCGATTTAGCGGGAGAGCGGAGTTTAATCCATCTGTCCGTACAGAGAGCGGTTATCGCAAGGTTGCGGATTGTCAGGTTAGTCGTTAACAATAGTTAACAATTAACTGATTTTTACCATCGCTGTACGGGCCGGTTTGGAATATCGGTTCCTACCCACTAAGAAATAATGAGTAAGATTTCCCTCAATCTCATTGCCATAACAATTTTTACCCTGACACTTTCCAGCTTGTTAGGGCCAATATTTAATCTCTCCCCCGCAGTGCCGGCGATCGCGACTTTTTGCCTGTTAGGACTGGCTACTTTGGATACCCTCAGCTGGCAAGGGCAAGGCGGTACACTGCTGGTAGATTGGCTTGCCGGTGCCTCTGGTGAGCATCGTGAACGCATTGTGCGTCATGAAGCCGGTCATTTTTTAGTTGCTTACCTGTTGGATATTCCCGTTGCCGGTTACGCGCTCAATGCCTGGGAAGCCTTCAGACAAGGACATTCAGCCCAAGGCGGCGTACGATTTGATGATCGAGAATTGGCGTTGGAAGTGCAGCAAGGGCGTCTTTCCGCTCAGTTGCTAGATCGCTACTGCACCGTCTGGATGGCGGGAATTGCGGCTGAAACCCTGATCTATGGCAGTGCTGAGGGAGGAGCTGAAGACCGGCAAAAAGTTAGAGCGGTGTTGACTCAACTGCGGCTTCCCCAACAGGGACAGTTAAAAGAGCGCTGGGCATCTTTGCAAGCGAAATCTTTAATTGAATCTCATCAATCAGCTTACGAAGCTTTGGTAGCGGCAATGGCGCAGCGGCTGCCGGTTGATGAGTGCTGCCGGTTAATTTCTGAGTCAACAACTCTACCCACAAAAGAACACGGCGATTCATCTCGCTGAAATAAATAGCAATACTTAATCACCGTGTTCTAGAACCAGGGAAATTATGCTATCTACAGCAATCTTATCTAAATTGTGACCAAGCAGAGAACCTAAAAAGATTGCTGTGCGGTCATCTTGCTCATTAATTTTATGGCTACCAAGGCTTTTAGCAAGATGATAATTTTTGACTATTTTTTTTGCGGCAAGTCTATGTGTAACGCTAGGGTCAACAATGATTTCTGCAAATACTATTAATGCAAGTGCTAATTTAACGAACCATCTTGACGTTGCCGGCCACCTTGCAAGCGCCCTCTTTTAAACTCGTTAGTGCCAAGGTTTTATCTGCTTCTCAGATTTATTCAAAAGACGTGGGTTTCCAACGTCTTCAACGTCTGATGCCGTTATGACTGATATATTGTAATTATCAATGGCACCAAGGAAGCCCGCATTGAACTCAATTTCAAAGGCTTTTAACTAACGTCCTATCAAGAAATCGGCTAATAAATTCATTTAACTTAAACTCTTTCTTTGAAACGAAACTCTAATTAGGCAAGGCTTAATCAGTTGCTAATAATAACCAAATTTGGAATTAAGTAAGTTTTGAATTAAATAGGCACTGATTGCGATTTTATGATTTAATGCAATCGGCTTAGCTCAGTTAAAATCTCCGATGCCTAAATTAATCTTCATATTTAATGTGAAATTTCCAACTTTAAGAGAACGATCCCGACAATGCCGGCCTGACTCTTTAGTTTAAATTTCTGCGCTGAAAAACTGATAAGCTTACTTTTTCACCGACTCTTGCTTCCAGGGGACACTCACAGCTTAAAGTTTTTATGAGTGGGGCAACCAGTCAAAGCATTCTTAATTTCTAAGTTATTGGAGAGCCGACAGCATTACATCGCTGTAGCAGAACCTCTTAATTTATGAACACAGGAACAATTAACACCGGCAATCTGTTGTTTGTCGTCTGGAGTGCATCGGGTTGCCGGTTAAATATTTCGTTTTTGTAACAATGCAACTGCAAATCTCCCTGAATCTGGCCGGTTTGGCGTTCTTGAAACTGGACAGCCGATGCCGGCAAGCCAGCTGACAAACCGAAATCTGCTTGAGCACGCTGAAAAATATCCTGTCGGGGAATGTTGAAGTGCTTTGACTATAACGACGCGAACACTGGATAACCTCCCCATCCGCTGATTCGACTTGGGGGTAAATCTGCTGAAATGGGCTAACACACAAGAAATCGCTCATGCGCTAAGAGATCCCGCCTTCACTCTTCATGGGCACAATTACTTATACAGTTGCAACCAAGGTTAAGAACCGCCTTCACTCTTCATGGGCACAATTACTTATACAGTTGCAACCAAGGTTAAGAAATGGTTAAAAATAAAATTTCTTAACAAATTTTAATAATAAAAGGCGCGAGGGCGTTGTATAAAAATAACCTGAAGGGTATGGAGCGCAGGCAACAGCCCGAAAAAAAGGATTTACCAAAGTTTTCCAATTTCTCATAAAACTTGGTAAAGTCTTAAAGAGTTGGTCTGAGACACGATGACCCTTATCCGTTAAAGTGAGATAACAGACGAGCAATCGCACGTTAACTCATCCAGGCCACCGGCAAAATGCTGGAGTCAGTACAAGCGCTTTTGCTATTACGCTCTAAGCATAAGTCAGGAGTCAGGAAGAAACGGAAAGGCGAGTGAATTAGTATCAAGACGAAGGGATGATTTCCAAGATTTCCAAACTCCTTAATGGAGGGAGGATAGAAAGGCAATTGGCACCGTCTTGGGGGATAAGATGCTTTATGTCAAGTGACAAAAGCAGCGAAATTCCTCTCGAAATTTCTAATCCTGAACAAGGAAAAGAAAGTGTCAAAAAAAACTGTAAAGTTTTCTCAAATTGTTGAAATGTTGGTGTAAAGTTACAGAAAGTGTGTAACACTCAACATTTAAGAGCAACGAAAGCCGAAGTTGTTGCTGTTGTTTATAGCGAGCCATTACGGCAGCTCCAGTAGCTTCAACTGGCTCAGATGCACAATTTGAATGCAGATCCAACTAAACCAAGATAGGAGACAGAGTTCATGCTAGATGCATTTTCCAAAGTAGTTGCCCAAGCTGATGCCCGGGGTGAATTCCTCAGCACCGCTCAACTCGATGCTTTGAGCAACATCGTCAAAGAAGGCAGCAAGCGCTTGGATACCGTCAACCGGATCACCAGCAACGCTTCCACCATCGTTGCCAATGCCGCTCGTTCTCTGTTTGCAGAACAGCCTCAGCTGATCCAACCCGGTGGAAACGCCTACACCAACCGTCGTATGGCTGCTTGCTTGCGCGATATGGAAATCATCCTGCGCTACGTCACCTATGCAATGATTGCCGGTGATGCCAGCGTTCTCGATGATCGCTGCCTGAATGGTCTGCGCGAAACCTACCAAGCTCTAGGCGTGCCCGGTGGTTCCGTTGCCAACGGCGTCCAAAAAATGAAGGAAGCTGCTGTCAAGATTGCCAACGACCCCAACGGCGTTACCCAAGGCGATTGCAGCGCCTTAATGTCTGAACTAGCCAGCTACTTTGATCGCGCCGCCGGTGCAGTAGGCTAAACCCGCTGATATCCTTCAGCAAGTTCTCACATTTCGACGAAAACTTTGTAGCAAAACCATTCGGGAGAGACTCAAACGATGAAAACCCCCATTACTGAAGCAATTGCAACCGCCGATACCCAAGGCCGTTTCCTCAGCAACACCGAATTGCAAGCCGTAGACGGTCGCTACCGCCGCGCAGCTGCCAGCATGGAAGCCGCTCGTACTTTGACCAGCAATTCTCAAAACCTGATCAATGGTGCAGCCCAAGCGGTGTACAACAAATTCCCTTACACCACCCAAATGCAAGGCAATCAGTACGCAGCCGATCAGCGCGGTAAAGACAAGTGCTCTCGCGACATCGGTTACTACCTGCGTATGGTCACCTACTGCTTGGTTGCTGGTGGCACCGGCCCAATGGATGAGTTCCTGATTGCTGGTTTAGATGAAATCAACACCACCTTTGAACTGTCCCCTAGCTGGTACATCGAAGCGCTGAAGCACATCAAGAGCAATCACGGTCTGAACGGACAAGCCGCCACCGAAGCTAACACCTACCTTGACTACGCCATCAACGCCCTGAGCTAAGAAAGATACGCTCTATAGCGTCTTTACGATTGCGTAGTCCGGTAAGAGATGTCCGGATAGGTAGGCAGGGGCTAGCAACAGGCTAGTGGTTGTTTACCCGTCCGGGCATCTTCGTTTATATAGACCTTAAAATCAGCGATCAGCAACAAGATTGAGAATTTTAGATTTGGGATCGGATCTAAAAACTCATGAAAGCTGAAAGCGATTGCACAAGGTTTGGCTGAAAACGCTTGTTGTTAGTTGGGAGAATTTTAAATGGCTATTACAGCAGCAGCATCCCGCTTGGGAACATCAGCTTTTAGCGAAGCATCGCCAGTTGAATTGCGGAGAGATTGGAGCCTGCAAGATGTTGAGAGCGTGATTCGTGCCGTCTACCGTCAGGTTTTGGGCAACGACTATCTGATGAAGTCAGAACGACTCACCAGTGCAGAATCCCTTTTGAAAAATGGCAGCATCACCGTGCGAGAATTCGTGCGCTGTGTTGCAAAATCGGAGCTTTACAAATCGAAGTTTCTTTACAACAATTTCCAGACGCGCGTCATTGAACTGAACTATAAACACCTGTTGGGTCGCGCTCCGTATGATGAGTCTGAGGTGATTTTCCACCTGGACATCTACGAAAACCAAGGGTTTGATGCCGAAATCGATTCTTACATCGATTCTCCGGAGTATCAAGAGAGCTTTGGCGAAAATATCGTGCCTTACTATCGCGGTTTTGAAACCCAACGCAGTCAAAAAACCGTAGGCTTCACCCGGATGTTCCGGCTGTATCGCGGTTATGCCAACAGTGATCGCTCTCAGGTGGAAGGCAATAACTCCCGTCTGGCTCGCGAACTCGGTCAAAATCGCTCATCCGCCGTTGTCGCTCCTTCAGGTGGTTCTGAAGGCTGGGCATATCGCACATCTCAAGATTCCACTCCTACTACCAGTTTGGGTGGCTCTTTAGGGTTTGGTCAAACGGGTAAAGTTTACCGGATTGAAGTAACCGGCGTTCGCAATCCCGGCTATCCTAGCGTGCGTCGCAGCAGCACCAGCTTTATCGTGCCTTACGAGCAGTTATCGAACAAACTGCAGCAAATTCAGCGCCAGGGCGGTAAAATTGCCAGCATTACGCCAGCCTAAGATCGTTTTGAATTTTGAAGAGTCAAAAATTCAAAGTTCAAAGTTAGTGTAAGACTTTCATCTTTAGGAGATCGCAAGAATATGCTTGGTCAATTAGCTTATGGGAGAGCGGCAAACAGCTCTTCTGGTAGCCGGCTCTTTCGGTACGAAGTCACTGGTTTAGCTCAAAGCGAAGAAAGTGACAGAACAAACTACCCCATTCGCCAAAGTGGCAGTGTGTTTATCACAGTGCCTTACAACCGGATGAATGAAGAAATGCAGCGAATCCTTCGCATGGGTGGCAAAATTGTCAACATTTACCCGATGACCGCTGAAGGTAATGCAGAATTCGAGAAGAGCAGGAAAACTGCATCGGAGCATCACCATGAGGGTGCATCGGAGCATCACCATGACGCTGCTTCCGAGCATCACCACGAAGGTGAAGGCAAATCGGAGCACGATAGCTAAGTAAGCCATCTGACAAGTACCAGACCCATGCAGGATTATTTTGAACCGGCACCACCCGCACCTGAAAATGGTGGCGAATCTTTAACCGCAGAGCAAGCAATCGCAAATCTGCGGGGTGATGACCTGGGTCTGCGCTACTATGCAGCTTGGTGGCTTGGCAGATTCAGAGTTCGAGAACCGGCGGCAGTTGACGCTTTGCTGGCGGCTTTGGAAGATGAATCTGACCGCACAGACGATGGGGGATATCCCCTGAGACGCAATGCAGCGCGGGCACTGGGCAAACTGGGAGACCAGCGTTCAGTGCCGGCGCTGATTTGGTGTTTAGACAGTTCAGACTACTACGTTCGAGAAGCTGCTGCCCAGTCGTTGGAAATGCTCAACGCGACGGCGAGTGTGCCGGTGTTGATGCAAATGCTAGCCGGCGGTGTGGAAGCGGCTGTGCGGGTTCCGGGAAAACCCCATCTCGCCCAACCCTACAATGCAGTCATCGAAGCGCTAGGAACCCTCCACGCTACGGAGGCGATTTCCCTGATTCAGCCTTTCCTCGAACATCCGGTTAAGCGGGTGCAATACTCCACAGCACGAGCGATGTACCAGCTCACAGGCCAATCAATTTATGCAGAACGCCTGATTCAAGCTTTACGCGGCGATGAGTTGCAATTGCGCCGGTCGGCTTTGATGGATTTGGGTGCGATTGGCTATTTACCGGCAGCCGAGGCGATTGCGGAAACTTTGGCAGAAAATAGTCTTAAGTTGATTGCCCTTAAAGGAATTTTAGAACATCAGCTAGGGAGTAACCCGACACAACCTCCTTCGCTGTCTGATCATGCGATTCAAGTTATGGCGGTAATGGATTCGCTTTTGTGATGAAATGCCGGCAATCTTAAGTGATAAAAAATATTGATAATCTGTACGTCAGGCTTCTTGCAAAGTCTTAGGTTTTGATTTTTAACCACAGATGGACACAGATGGACACAGATGGGTTAATGGTTAATGTGCCATAGAGTTTGATGTTTGGAGGTTTTTGCAAGAGGTTTAATGTTTAGTGATGTAATTATGACCAAGGATGAAAGCATTCAAAAATTGATTCAAGCCGTTGATGAGGCGGATTCTGCTGATGGCTTGTTAAACGCAGTCAAGGCGTTGGCGGCTGAAAACTCACCGGCAGCGATTCCTAGTTTGATCCAGGTTTTACGCTACAACAACCCTGGTGCGGCAGTTGCAGCGGTGGATGGGCTAATTTTAATTGGGGAGCCGGCAGTGCAGCCTATTTTAGATCAGCTTGATAGCTATAACTACGGTGCGAGAGCTTGGGCGGTTCGCGCATTAGCCGGCATCGGTGATCCGCGTGGCATCGATTTACTGATCTCGGCGGCTGAAACTGATTTTGCCTTGAGCGTGCGCCGCGCGGCTGCTAGAGGGTTGGGCAATCTGCAGTGGGTTGGGCTGTCAAGCGAGCAGGTTTGTAACGATCAAGAGCGGGCTTACAACACATTAACCAAAGTTTGTGAAGATCCAGAATGGGTGGTGCGCTACGCCGGCATCGTGGGATTGCAAGGATTGGCGAGTGCGGTGCCGGCAGATCGTCCCGCTTGGTTTTCTCAACTTCTGGCGCAGTTGCAGCAAATGGCGCAAGCAGATGCAGAGTTGGTGGTTCGCGCCCGTGCTGTGCTGGCAACTCAGACTCTCACTGCCTAGCCTCGTTTTGTGGAACCCAAGAAATTTAATGTCGTTTTTTCAATAGGAAGATTGAATGATCAAGCATATTGTCATGTGGCGGTTAAAAGATACCGCAGAAGGCGCTTCTAAAGACGAAAATGCCGGCAAGATGAAGGAAATGCTAGAAGCGCTCCCAGCAGTTATCCCAGAAATTGAGCATCTTGAAGTGGGGATGAATGGCATTGAATCACCGGCAGCGTACGATGTGGCACTGTATTCAGCCTTTGCCAGTTTCGATGCGCTGAATACTTATCAGAAACATCCAGAACACGAAAAATGCAAAGAATTTATCGGCAAAATAGTTAGCGAACGCGCCGTGGTTGACTACGAAATCTGATAAAGTTTTGCGCCTAAATTGTTCCTTAAAACAGTTATGGGGCAGCGACTATAAATAATCGCTGCCCCACAGATAGCATTCACTACCTAAGCGCTGGTTACGCCGGCATCAAAACTGTGTCAATGATGTGGATGACACCATTATCAGCAGCAACATCTGCTGTTGCAACGGTGGCATCATTGACCTTGACGCCGCCATTGGAAGCGTCAATTTTCACGTCTGAACCTTGAACTGTGGTTGCTGAATCCAGCTTAACCACGTCAGATGCCATTACCTTGCCTGAAACGACATGGTAGGTCAGGATTTTCTTAAGCGTTGGGATATCCTTAAGCAATCCTTCTACTGTACCTTCGGGAAGCTTAGCAAAAGCTTCATCAGTCGGCGCAAAAACTGTGAAGGGACCAGCGCCTTTTAAAGTGTCTACCAAATCAGCCGCTTTGATTGCAGTAACTAGGGTGTTGAATGAGCCAGCATTGATGGCAGTTTCTACGATATTAGCCAAGTTGTTCACCTAGTTTTGTGTCTTCTGTTTTCAACTATAAACCTTTTTGAAACGAAGAATATCTACTATTAGGCATAGATATATTTTGTTGAGTTGCTCTCAGCAAATAGCTCATTTATATTACACATAACATTAAAAGCGTTTTTTAGATTAAGGAAAAATTAATTTATAAATAATAGTCAGATAAATTTTGATAGCTAGCAGATAAAATGGCGACATGATGTTAGGGATCGGCAGCTTAACATAAAAAAAAGCTCGCCGCTAATACAAGGATTGCAACAAAGCTTTTTTATATTTTGAAGATTATTTTACCGGCTCTCAGGGGAGCTTTGGCAAATTGACTGTTGCGGCTGTATTTCGTAACTGCCAAGTGCTTGAATCCTTGCTAACCCGCTTTAGATAGAACTAGCGCCGGCATCGATATTCCACTCGTGCTTCAGAAATTCCCGGTACATCGTTTCCTGCATGATCATCTGCTTATGCAGCATCAGCAAAAAATCCTGGGCTTGTTCACGAGACATTTGCTGCACTTGGTCGGCAAAGCTACGGATGGTAAATTCTTGTTCTAAAGATAATTTGATAGGCTGATTCATGGCTGGCTCCTGTGCCCAATTTGGGCGAAAAATAGAGGGTCAATGCTAGCTAGATATCTGGGTTTAAAGCGAAATATCTAGCTATTGTTATCCCTAGCTAACAACAAATACAGTCAATAGCGTTAAGGCAACGAACACGATAGCAATTGCGCCTTGAAAGGCATAACCCTTCTGCTGTTCTGGTGAAGGATACTCTGCCAAGGTAATAGCCGGCTGCATTGCGTAGTTATTGTTAAGTCCCTCGTTATCTACGGTGCGTCCTACCGGCACCTCAAGCAATTGAGTGGCATTGCTACGTTTATAGGCTTGGGCTTCTGCGGGGATTAGTTCTCTGCCATTACTGCGAAGGGGTGCTGCGGCTTGCTTCCCTTTCTTTCCTGCTTTTAATTCACCTGTTTGATCGAAGTGCATTTCTAACGGTTCGTCGATGTATGTATCAGCCTCCATAAAGAAGCTGTCGGCAGTCATACATTCATCTAGGTTGAGGGTGTTCCCTTGTTTATCGGTGTAGCGCATGGGTTTGTGCCCTCTTGTAAACTTATGTTAACTAATATAACACGATATTTACAAATAGACCGAATTGCAGTAAATCCAGAAATGAGCGATGACATTCCTGGATCTCTGTTTGGCCTAAAAGTGGCGAGATTGTCCCGGCAAACGCGCAAAGCGTAAAACTCCTTATCTCTAAGGTTTTCAGCAAATTTTGTCAGGCCGGCAAAAGAACTGGATACCGCCTGTATTTTATTTCTAAAAACCTGATTGTATAAGGAGTGTGGCTGCGAGATAGCGACGGGTTACACGGCGCTACTTTTAGGCTTATGTATCAGAAGGCAAACGCTTTAGTCTTTAAATGTATTGCCTTAATCAGCAAGCTTGACTTATTTCTTTAATAACAAGGCAATTATCTCTTCCAGCTCATTCTGGCTCAAGCTGGTGATGACAAAGACTTCTTGAACCGTCTTACCTTGTCTTGCCAGCACCTTAAACCCGCCACGAATGGGAACGGACACCCGTAACGTCATCCGAGGGGTGTGACCCTTAACATTACCAATGACGCCTGGGGTAATGGTTTGAATATCGGCATACTTTGTCAGCCGTTCCAGGATCGCGATCAAACCGGGAATGTGAGTCGAATGATTGAGAACTAATCTAGCGCTGGAAGAGTTGCCCATAACAATTTAAACCAAATAACTACCCCCCTAGTCTAGGGCCGGCCTAGCCCAAAAAAGTGAAAAGCAAAAAGTGAAAACTTATAAGGGGGACAGTCAGAGAACCGAAAAAAGAAAAGAGCCGGCACCAGACGCGCCCGGTTTCATTTGAGTTTGTGCCGGCAGTTGATGATGATTGCTTAACAAACCCGATGAAATTCTCACCGGCTCCTTAACTTTAGGCTTTCTCTAATGGAGCCATCGTTAAGCCGGCACGACTGAGCTGTTGGTGATAAAGTTCAGCTTGCTCTTGCGGGCCAACCCAAACCGTCGCTTGGCCCTCAAAGTGGATTTGGTTCGTCAAGTCCCAAGCCTGATCGCCTGTCATCCCCGGAATATACTTCATCAAGCATTCAGCAACGTGCTGAAACGTATTGAAATCATCATTCAACACGATTACTTTATAGTTGGGATAGAGTTGCCGTGTAACTTGACTGGCTTTATCGGGAGCTACCGTTGGTGAAGTGGCCATTGCGTGAATAGCTGCTGAAAGTACCGCAGTCATAAGGCAGTTACCGAATTTATCTTTACAAAATTATACAACCTAAGTTTAATCATATTTTAACAGTTAATTAGCGAAGGGCTTTCATAATTTTCGGCTGAATGCCGGTGGTTGCCTAATTAATTGAGCATCGCTCTCTCAAGACGTGGCTAAATGTTTTTCCGAACTATGAACGTCAGCACAAGGTACTGCAAAGCTCAATGACGTTATTGCTAAGCCGGCTTGACAAGTTTCAGCATTCGAGTTAATTGTTTTGCTCTTATTTTTTAACTGAATAAATATTGAAAAGTAATTCTAGCACGTTCTATTTATTTTTATAGAATTAGATTTAAATCTTACAAATTTTTCGTAAAATTTAGAGAAACTTGTAACTTTGTATTTTTTCAGAAATTTTCTCAACCTGGTTCATACTCCTGGGTAGAGACAGGCAAATTTTGGGCAACCTATTAAAGAATTCAGATTCGATCTGTCTCTCGTTGGTTCCTCTTCACTCTCTGGACAAATATGACTCAACTGTTACCTCAGTGCGAAAATCTCCAAGCTCAGGTTGATAGTCTACTGCATTTGTTGAATCAAGAACCGTCCTTACGGATGCAAGATATCACCGGAGTTCAGGCGTCCCTGAAAAAAGCAATTTCTCCTAAATTTGAAATCGTCTTCGCCGGCGCATTTAGTGCCGGCAAATCGATGCTGATCAACGCTTTGCTAGAGAGAGAATTGCTCTACAGCGCCGAAGGACACGCCACCGGCACCGAATGTTATATTGAATATGCAGAAGCCGACAAAGAACGAGTCGTTCTCACCTTTTTAAGTCAGACAGAAATTAAAGAGCAGGCAGATGCTTTGTGTCAGCGTCTGGGATTAACAGCAGACACCAATCTTCAACAGCCTGAAGCGATTAACTTGCTAACTGAAAAAGGCGAAACGATCATCAAGCTGGAAGGTGGAGAAAGTAAATCTGATCGAGCGAAACAAGCGAAAGCACTGGTTTTGTTACTGAAGGGTTATGCCGATAACAGTGAGCGCATTCACCCAACCCACAGTAACACGTTTTCGATGGAGCAATTTGACTTTTCCAATTTAAAAGAAGCTGCCGGTTATGCGCGTCGTGGCAGCAATAGTGCTGTTTTAAAGCGAATCGAATATTACTGCCATCACCCGCTATTACAAGATGGCAACGTGTTAATTGATATGCCGGGAATTGATGCGCCGGTGAAAAAGGATGCGGAACTCACTTACCGCAAAATTGAAGATCCGGAAACATCTGCCGTCGTGTGCGTACTCAAACCGGCATCGGAAGGAGACATGACAACGGAAGAAACAGAACTTTTGGAAAAGATGCGAAAGAATCCTGGGATTCGGGATCGTGTCTTTTATGTTTTCAATCGAGTTGATGAAACTTGGTACAATACTCAATTGCGCCAGCGACTCGATGATTTGATCAATTCCCAGTTTAGAGACAACAGCCGGGTTTATAAAACCAGTGGCTTGCTAGGATTTTATGGCAGTCAAATCAAAGGAACGAACAAACAAGATCGTTATGGATTAAACTCTCTTTTTGCCCAAAGTGTCAAAGGCACCGGCATTCAGGAAGAAACGCCCCAATTTATCAGCGAATTTAACCGCTATTGTGCCAACTCTGGCAAACTTTCTCCGAGTAAATTTAAGATTGCGGTTTTCAGCTACGAAACCCCTAATGAGAATTATTTCAGAATTCTGAATGAACAGGGTTCACCTCTCATCGATCAGCTCATTTCCGATAGTGGAATTGAAGAATTCCGCACCGGCATCACTCGCTATTTAAAGGAAGAAAAGCGTCCTCAACTTTTTGAAGCGCTAGCAAACGATCTTCAGCCGGTGTGTGTCGCCTTGCGCCGGCTGTATTTAGAGCAACACCGAGAATTGGAAAGTCAACCAATTAATATTGAGGGTGTAAAGTCGCGGCGTTTGGAGCAACTGAATTACGAATTAGGGCAAATTGGTACAGCTTTGATTGAACATATCAGTCAGGAAGTCAATGAGACGATTACCAATCAGTGTCCAATCTTTGAGGAAGACTTTCGCAAGCTCAAAGTGAAAATGGTTTCACGCATGGATGAACTTTTAAATACTTTCTCTGTTGAAGAAGCTTACCGGCGTGCAACACATACTCATCCGCGCAACTCTACTGCGCCACTTTTGGCGATTTTAGTAGAGGCATTTTATTTCATGGCAAATGAATTAGAAGAAGTTCTCGTCGCAGAATCGCAACAAGTCATTGCCAATTGGTTTGTCTATTTAATGGATCGCATACGTCATCAAGAGTATTACCGGCAGATGTGCCGGCTAATTGGAACAGATGCCGGTGTTGAGCAAGCATTTAAAAGTTTAGAAACGCAAGTACAGCACGCAATTCGTGCGGCGGCGAGTTCAGAATGTGATCGTTATGTGCGAGAAAGCGCTCGATTTTACGACGAGAACACATTTTCAATTTACCAGTTCCGTCAAGTCTTGCAGCAAACTTCTCAAGCTTATGATTGCGCGAGTATGGTGGAGGCAGAACCGGCAATTCGTCAGCTGTTGAAAATGGACTTTGAACCCAAGGTGAAACAAACCATTCAAAGTGCTTTTCGCCAAACGATCAATCAAACATTCAAAACTCACTTGCTGCCCTTAGCCAAAGCGCAAGAAGAATCAATTTTACAGCAATACAACCGCGCTCGCGCCCATCTCGAAAAAACGCTAGAAAAGGAAGCCCAAGAACAACTCGACCACAATCAGAAAAATCAATCACAATTGCAGGAAACTGTCAATACTTATAATGAAGCCGTTGGCGGAATTAATCAGTGTTTACAAGGGATGCAATTAGATCGCTATCAACTGCCGGCGGTTAAGTTCAAAGATGATTTTATTACTGCCGGTGAAGTTTCTGAAGCAAATCATCTGAACGAGCAGAAACAGCAAGTAGAAGCTCTTGTAGATTAATCCAATTTCTTGCAAAAGTCTCAAATCACCAACTTCTCTTGAACACCAGCCGTTAATTTATCGTGTTTGTCTGTGGTAAAAAAAGACTTTTGCAAGAAGTCCATTTAATTAATCCGAGATAGAGAAGGATGAGAGAATGGCAAAAAAAAAATTGCAAATAACTTTGAGTATCCTAATGGAAAGAAGGATGAGGAAATGTCAAAAAGGGAAATAGAAGACAAGTTTGAGCGTCTAGATCGTGAAGATGTTGTGTCTGTATTTTCAGGACAAATTTTATTAAACAACCGCACCTTCACAATTAGTGAATTTATCGCGTCAATGCTGCCAATTATCAGGGAAAGAACCCAAAACTGGACAGTGGAGAAGGATTACTGGTTTGGTAAAGGCATTAATTGTAAAATACTCCAACCCGGTAAAAATTGGCAAAAAGGCAAAGTGAGAATTACTTTAGAGTTTTGCCCAGAAACTCTTGAGGTGGAAGAAACACCGGCAACTGAACCTGCAGCCGGCGAAGAAAGCTCACCCCTTGATGAGATCCGGCAAATGAAGATTTAAGAGAGCCGATGAAACTAACATTATGTCACGATTTTACGTGGCATAATCCACAAAAAATGCGTACCCATAGAAAAACTTAATTCATCAGGCATTTTTGTAATTTAGGGAGGACAGATTGATATGACCGATAAATTCAAGCCATTGGAAAAGCATGAAGTTGTGTGTTTTAAAGGAGACTCTTTAGGGCGCGAGTTAAATTTAAACTCTAATGGCTTTGTTGAAATAAATTTAACTGATTTAGAGTTTAAGCTAGCAATAAGAAGGAAATTGAATGTTTCAGACCCAATCAGAAACAAACTGTTTGGTGAAGGGATAGAATGTCATGCTTTGAAATATAAGGCTGACGGCTGGGAAAGCGGAAAAATTCGAGTTAAACTAACTGTAGAATTTTGTCCGGATGAGCCAGAAGTTGAAGAAACATCGGCACCCAATACAGCCGAAGCCGGCGAACCTGAATCTCCCCTTGATGAGATTCGACAAATGATCAAAGAAGAAAATCAATAAATGCCAGATGCCGGCGTGAAATCAGGCAAGGATTTGGTATTTAGGTTTTTGATAGGATTTTTCTAAGAAGACGCCACCGGCACAGCCATGACTAAAACACCCAGAATTCCCATTCCGCCAGAAGTGAGAAAATATGTTTTTGAGCGTGATCGTTATCACTGCAAAAGCTGCGGTCAAACACACTTAGAGACATCACTGACAATTGACCACATTATCCCCCTCGCGCGTGCCGGCAGCAACGACATCAGTAACCTACAAACCCTGTGTAGCCGGTGCAACCGGCAGAAAAAACACCACCTCGATCCCCGCTTTCACCGTCATTTCGATCTTTAAAAGGGTATTGATCAAGTATGATTTCTAATGCCATCTTAAGAAAGAAGTTGCAGCTAAGTGAGGCTTCGCAATTTGTTACAATCTGCCGAATCTTTTCGGGACTGTAACCGCCGGCAGTGCTTAGCTTAGGCAGCGCTGAGGCGAAGGCAAATCCCTCAAAGCCGGTGGCAACTTCTCCTGGGGCGGCTGGTAAGTAACTTTGCCTACCCCCCGCAGCCCAAGTGCCGGCACGCAACCACAGCTTAAGTCGTTGCGGTTTCAAAGTGAAATAACACCCGGCATCTAAACGCGTCTGGCGCTTAATCTTTTACTGCCTGGTAAAAGTAAACCAACCGCCGTCGGCTGCTCAGTTCCCTGTATCTTCTTGTTGCAGAGCCTGAATTCTGTTGTAAATTGAGCTTTACTTCCGTAAAATCAGGGTTTGCATACAAAAATTTCCAGGGAGTTTCGGTAAAACCCAGACACAAGTTTTAAACTCGCGTCAGTCGGTCAAGATCCTTGATCGATGGGCTTTGAGCCGATAATTTTCTAGAATGCTGGATAAACGACTATGCTGGGAGCCGCTCTCCTACAGAGTTGCTTAGTTGCCGCCAGAGCTTCACCTGGCGCTCGCCATCAGTCTGAGAAATCCTTCTTGCCCAGTTCTTAGAGCAAGGTTGTAGACATGGCCCCTGCCAAGATTCTTGTCGTTGATGACGACCCTGCAATCCGTAATTTAATTCATCGCTTCTTGAGCAAGCAAAGCTATGAAATGGAGTCTGCCGACAACGGCAAGACTGCCCTAGAGGTGTTTGAGCAGTTTAACCCAGACCTTGTGATTCTGGATGTCAATTTGCCAGATACTACCGGCTACCAGCTGTGTCAAGAAATGCAAAAGCGCACAGGTGTGTTTGTCCTGATGCTGACAAGCAGGACAGACGAGTCTGACATCCTCCAGGGATTTTCCCAAGGTGCCGATGACTACATCACCAAGCCTTTCCGCCTGGTCGAGTTAGCAGCCAGAGTCCAGGCAATTTTAAAGCGCCAGCGCCCCGTAACCACCGCAGAACAGCAAATTCTGACTTTGGGGCAGATGTTCATCGATCCAGTGCGGCGTGAGGTCACACTCAACAACGAGATGGTGCCTTTAACCGCGCTCGAATTTGACCTGCTGTATTTTCTGGCCAGCCACCCCAACCGAGTTTGGCGGCGTGCTGAACTCTTGCAAGAAGTTTGGGACTACGACTATGTCGGGGATCAGCGGGTAGTCGATGTGCATATTGGCCAAATCCGCCGCAAGATTGAAGTGGATGTTAACCAGCCTTCGATGATTCAAACTGTGCGGGGGGTCGGCTATAAGTTTGAATTGCCTGGGGCACCCGGAGCACCACAGGTTGAATGAGCTTTGCTGCTGCCTTCGCGTCCAACGTGTCTGATCCGGACACGAATTTTGACCGGCAAGGCAGCATCCGCAACCGGCCAAAACCGACTCCTAGGAGGCGAGTGCCATCCCTTTAAGCTTGCTTGCCGGCGCAACAGAATACTGAAGAGATTTGGTAAGCGGTAATGGTAACTCCAACCAATTACCATTACCTTTTTTCTTACCTTCCTCGGAGAATTGACACTGAGAAAAGCTTTAATTTTTAACCGCTAAATATTGCCCAACAACACTGGCACAATCTATGCCACGGCGAACGCAATCTCCCAAAGCAACGCCATCGGTGTAGTTCCCGCATAAATATAACCCAGGCAACTGCCGCAAACCCTGCTCGATTTGCTCAAGACGCCGGTGATGGCCAAGGGTATACTGCGGGATCGCACGTTTCCACAAATTCACCGCCAAAACCTTCGGGGGCACATCTGTTTTCAGCAGCGACCGGCAAAGGTCTTGATGCACCGCCTCAACAATTTGCGCTTGATCTAAATCCCCAATTTCCAGGTCTGTTGCGCCCCCAATAAAGTTAATCAGCAAATTCCACCCTTCCGGAGCACGACCGGCAAACAAACTCGAAGCCCAAATGGTGCCCAACGTGCGAATTCCCTGACCTCTGGGAATCAAGTTTCCAAACCCCTGCAATTTATCCTTAAAAGCGTCCGCAGGATACCCCAAGACGACACACGCAACCGGCGGATAAGACAATTCCTCTAAAGCATGGCTAATGGGGGGTTGTAGGGGCTGCAATAGCTCTGCCGTGACATAAGCGGGGGTGGTGAGCACCACGCTGCGAGCTTCAACCTGCTGGGAACCTTCCGGCGTCGAAAATTCTGCCAGATAAGTTTGCCGATCGGTGGGGCGCAACTGCAACAAACGCCAGTTAAGTTTCAAATTTTCGCCCAATTTGTTAGCAATGGCTTCGGGCAATGCTTGCATCCCAGTTCGGAACGACCCTAATTCCCCTGGTTTTGTCTTGGGAACGTCCGGATCGGTAACAACCGGCTGGGATTTTGGCCGGCGAGACAGCACTGCCCCTGCGATTAGTCCTCCACCCACTTCTGTTAGTTTTGCCACCCGCCCAAACGCAGCAGCCGCACTCAACTGATCGGGATCGCCGGCATACACCCCTGAAACGAACGGTTCTACTAAGCGCTGTGTCACCTCAGCACCCAAATGTCGGCGGAAGAACTGCGACACCGTTTCCTCGCCTCCCATTGCCGGCGGCACAAATCCTAACGCACCCATCAGCGCCCGCAGTTTCCCCGATAAACTCAGCAAGTGGGACTTCACCAATGCCGGCGGACTCATCGGCACGGGGATCAACTCACCCTTCCAGTACACGTAACGCGGCAGCCGCCGATCCGCGAGCACCAACTCGTCTTTTAAGCCCACATCCACAGCCAGTTTCAGCAGTGCCGGTGTCGGGGAAAAACTGTTTGGCCCTTCTTCCCAAAGAAAGCCGTCTCCAGACGATGACACAATGCGTCCCCCCACCCGTCCCTGACTTTCTGTTACCAAAATTTTCCAAGGACGGCTGCCGGTGGGCGCTTTGTCGTTTTGCAGGGTGTGGCCCAAACTCAGACCGCTAATGCCGGCACCCACAATCAGAGTATCTAGGACATTCGATGGATTGGCTGGTTGAGTTGTTTGCATGACTCTGGCAAAAAATTTTAAATTTTAGATTTTAGATTTTAGAGTGACGAGCGATCCAAAATCCAATCTCTAAAATTTACGCACCCCCCATGAAGTTTTAAACCGGATGCTTGAATAGCGCTTCAAGATACACGCGGGCAGCCTGACGATAGCTTCGTGACGATTCCGGGCTGCCACTACTGCCATTTTGCAGCAAAAACAGTGACAGAGCGGCAGAAAAAACCCGGTCTTGATCCCAGTCTGGATGGCTGTCCAAGTAGTTTTTGAGGGATTCGTGTAATTCTTCGGGAATTTCCGCCAGAATGCTGATGCTTGCGTTCATAAAATCTCCTTAGGCCGGCTACTTATTTTCTCCCTGCCCTGGGCCGGCGATTGCCTTCACTTCCACTACGCAGAAGCGACGAACAGCACCCGTCCAGGTGAGAGCATTTTTAGGTAGGCCGGTTCATTTTGCGCTACCAGGGGGTGGGGTTGTCAATGATGCGAAATGTTACAACCGCCTTCATACAAAAAAAAGGTTTACGAAGGAATAAGCCTTTGAAGGCAATTTCCGTTACATAACTTTACAGAAAAACGACTTTTGCCACAGGTTCCGGGTGTTGTCTGAGAAATCCCCAATCCAGCAGCAAGCGTTGATGATACCGTTCCCCCCTGTGGAAAACTCTGTCTAAATTGTGGAAAACGCTTTGCTTACCTGTGGAATGTTTGTGGAATCTTTGGGGAAAATTCCGGCGAAAAATAAGAATTGCAAAACTTTTCGCTTTGTATGATTTTTTGTTCGCATCGATTCGAGCAAGATTTGTGAGCGCCGGCCTGCCGATGATCCCCTCAAACCCAGTGCCGGCAGTGATTGCAGCCGTGCCGATTAAGAATAAGTTCGGGCAGCGTCCACAAGAGCAGCACTGATGCGGTTGTAAAGTTCTAAGACAATTGGTTGCCAGGTAACAAATATTTTCTGTATCCTTTGTTACAGAACGCAATAGATTTTAGCCCACTGCTAAGCCGGCGTAGCATCCTAGCCGGTCGGAAAGCCTTAGCTGTGTGCTGTTAACCAGAGGAGGAATTTATGAAACTCGACATCCGCACACCCAACTTCAATATCGCGTCCTGTCCCTATCCTCGGCCCGCTGCAAGACACCTAGATAGGCATCAGTGGCAACAAGAACTCCAGCCGAATACGTGGGTGGCACTCCTAGAGGTTCCGAGTGCTTTGAGTTTTGACGAAGCGCTTTTGCTATGCCGGCATTCCGATAGCGAGTGGGTTGCTTGGATTCCCGATCACGGAGAAAGCATCCTTCATGTCAGTCAATTTTTCCCAATGACATAAGCAAGCATTCGGTTACGCAATCTTTCATTCACTCCATAATGGTTTGCTCTGAATGCTTTGCAGGAAAATTACAGTCCAGAGGCAAAATCTCCCAACAATTGAGATTGTTGGGTACTCAAGTTCAAGAGTGCCGGTTAAAAAATATCCTTCCCTAGTAGGGTGCGTGACTCATGCACCCTACTTAACAATTTTTACTAAATTAAATTAGCTCACTCGCATTAAACTCACAACCTGACGCATTAGGTTAAGTAAGGCGTAGTGTCAAGGTTATTTCAACATTGTTTGCATCATTAATAACAAGTTGATTGAGAAACAGTTGATGGGCGATTGCGCGTTTAACTGTTGTTGAGCGGCCAACCTACGGCTATTCAGCCGGCAAGTCATGAGGAGCGATTTAACAAACAGGTTTTTAAAGCTTTTTAGGGCTGCTCTCTGTCTGCAAATGACTAGGACGGCTTACAAGAACACAACATTGATTTCCAAAGATAGGGCAACCGACCGGCAAACCTGAAGGAAATATCAGTGTATCCTTCTGATTTTAATAACGTGGTCAGCGTCGGCACCGAGAAGAATTTAACGTGACCCATATCCCAAAGAACGGTAAAATGCTCATCCATTTTGCCTGAAGCAGCCAACATCAAGTTCTTTAAGTAGCCGTGATAGGGCGTGCTGAGAATTAAACACCCGTTCGGCTTCAAGCACTTTTGGGCATATCTAACCAACTCTTTTGGATAAAATAAGTGTTCGATCACTTCAACGGCCATGACAATATCAAATGAATTGACCAGACCGGCATCTGGCAGATCGTAAATATCTGCTTCGATAAATTTGCAATCTGGGAAACTCTCACGGGCGATAGCAATTCCCTGTTCAGAACTATCAAGACCAACAACTTCATACCCGTGCTGTGCAACAAGATGGGTGAGACTGCCATTTCCACACCCAAGATCGAGCACGCGCGTCTGGGCAGCACCGGCAGGGCTGTTGGCAGAAAGTATTTCCAGCAAGGGAGTCATCAAATAGGGGTGATGATACCTTGGTTTGCTATCTCGATAAGCATATTCGTACTTATTAGGGGTTTTTTCCACCAATCAACCGTCTCCTGGGAATCTTGACTAGAACCCAAACTGGATTATTATCCCTGATGGCAGAACATTTATAACTATTGAGCATCTGAAGGCGGGGCCGATGGTTTGCTAAGCTGCTGAATCAGAATTTTAAGCCCTAGAGCCATGAGTCCTAAAGACACTAGCGCAAAGATGCCGGTGGCCATCGTGCTGATTCCTACAACCAGGGTACGCACAGCTGATGAAATATTCACAACCGCAACATTGTCAGAGTGAATCGGCTTATTGGCAAAGCTTTGGGCAATTGAGCTTGTGAGCAAGTAGCCGGCAGCAGCGAGGGCGCTAGACACTAAAGAGCCGGTGATGCAGCGTAGCACACTGGGTTGCTCAGGGGTTAAAGCTGGGGTATTAGGCGTTGGGTTCAGGTCAGTCATTGCTTTATTAGGAGGTAAGGGAAAGAATTGAGGATTGAATATTTGTGGCGCATAAGGGGTGATAGACAGACCATTTTATCTAATCTCCCATTATTCAGCCGGCAAGGGATTGGGCTGCCCATCTCAACGCCGCAAGCGAAACAAATTTCTTGCTTTCCTTATATTCTCGCTTTATGGGAAAGACTCACAGGGGTGCCCAATGCCTGATACCTGATTCCCACTTTTCAACCCAGAATTTCAAACGCTTTCAAACTCAGTGCTAACACTACTTTAAGGGGGATGCGAGTTGAATGCCGGTGGAGATGAACTTTGCCACCCACACCTCTAAATCAGGGTCAGGAATAGCAGCTTTCACTGCTTCTTTCACTTGTTGTGCCTGCGCTTGAGATTCCGTCACTGCAAAGACAGTTGGCCCAGAACCCGACATCATCGCTCCCAAAACCGGCGACTGCTCGAAGGCTTGGCGCAAACGCGACACTTGGGGATAGGCCGGCAACACCACGCGCTCTAAATCATTATGGAGTAACTGGCCAATTTTCGTGCCGTCGCGGCGGGCAATGGCATTTACCATCGGCCCAGAGTGTACGCGTTGCCGGCGGTTTTCTAGGGTATTTAGGTCAGAAACGTAGGTATTACTAAACTGCTGCCGGAATGTCTGATAAGCCCAAGCTGTAGACACTTCCAGACTGCGGTACTTCGCCAGCACCACATACAAATGAGTTAAATCCGGCAGGGGAGAAAGGGCATCACCTCTGCCGGTGGCTAGTGCAGTCCCACCGGCAATGCAGAAAGGCACATCAGAACCCAGCCGGCCTCCCAACTCCTGCAATTCCGAACTCGTCAAACCCAGTTCCCACATTAAATCTAACCCCACCAGCACCGCAGCAGCATCCGTTGATCCGCCGGCTAGCCCAGCAGCCACGGGGATGTGCTTGTGAATGGTGATGTCAGCACCCCCAAAGTTTTCAAAGCTATCTGGAAACTGCTCAGCCATGAGTTGGGCAGCGCGATAAGCCAGGTTACTTTTGTCAAGTGGCACTTGGGGATGATCGCAGTGAATGCGAATTTCATCGGTTCCATTGGCACGCACAGCGATGCGATCGGCTAAATCCACACTTTGCAACACCATCGCCAGTTCATGATAGCCATCCGGGCGAGTGCCGATGATTTCCAGATACAAATTGATTTTGGCTGGGGCGATTAGGGTGTAGGTTTGCATGAGAGGGGCTAGGTGCTAGGGGCTAGGGGCTGAGTCTGTAACTTCCGTGATGTGTTCTGTGTCTTGCCGGTTCAATAAGTCTCCAGTGTTTAACTGGTTGCTGAGGGCGACCCAATTAGCAACGCTGAGGTCTTCGGCGCGGACTTGGGGATTTAAATTTAATTGTTCCAGTAAGTGGGTCAAGCGATCGCGATCAATTAGCCCTTTTAAGTTATTTCGCAACATTTTGCGCTTGCTGGAGAAGCCTTGCTGAATTAATGTACCCATCAAGCGGGGATTGTCTGCCGGCACCTCTACCTGTCGGGGACGCAGACGAACAACAGCAGAGTCTACTTTTGGGGGTGGGTGAAAAGCTTTAGCCGGCACAGGGCAGATTAATTCGCAGGTGGCTAAATACTGTACTCGCACAGAAAGGGCACCGAAAGCTTTTGATCCGGGTTGGGCGTAAAGCCGTTCTGCGACTTCTTTTTGTACCAGCAGCACGATTGAATCAAAGGGTTTTGCTGCCGGCGCGGTAATCGTGCCTAGAAGTTTTTCTAAAATCGGGCCGGTGATATTGTAGGGGATGTTGGCAACAACTTTATTTGGATGTTGAAATGCCGGCCATGCGGTGAGTATAGCGTCCAATTCCAGGGAAAGGAAATCACCTTGGAGGAGCAAAAAGTTTGCTCTTTGCCCTAGCTGTTTAGCTAGGTGTTGGCATAAATCGCGGTCAATTTCTACGGCGACAGCAGACTGGACAAGGGGCAACAGCTGGCGCGTCAGGATGCCGGTGCCGGGGCCAATTTCCAGGACACGGTCGTTTTGAGATAACTCAGCCGCACTGATGATCTGATGCAGCGTTTTTTCACTTTGCAGCCAGTGCTGAGCGAATCGTTTACGAGGTTGAGGAGTCATTACTTCATTTTACGGGCCGGCAGCTAGCCTGAAATTGCAAAAGGCGAGCTAAATGCCCGCCTTCTTGCCAAGATATGATTTTGACACAGTTAGATACACCCTATACTCTAAAATCTTGAAATTCCCTGTACAAAGCCGTGACTAAAATACAGGAACAGAAGTCCGTCGGCTTAAACGTTCCTCCCAGTACATCTGACGCCCGGATTCAGTGCCGGCAAAAGCTGCCTCACTGTCTGACATTTCAATGGGGGATTCGGGTAAAGTTATCGGATCGATGGGGACTACCAGCAGCGTAATGCCTTCACGGGCAACAACATTCACAAACTGGTTAGGCGACACAGTCGCTTGACAATCTGGATTATAGAAGCGTGCCGGCCAGTATGTCCCGTCAAACTTAACGCGTCCTCGCTGATTGTAAGCGATGGCTTGTTCGACGATACCTAAAAGAGGTTGTGGGAACATTTTGACAGTGTCAGTGAATAGGGTGTCCATTCGCGGAATCTAGTAGCCCGTGTAACGGCTTGTATCTAGATCTCAAAATTACATTGTGCCTCATACACATCCGGGATTTGTGTAAAAAGATTCACAAGGAGGGCGGTAAAGCGTACCTGTAGCTCTCGCTTGCGATATGCTAAGAGACATGGCTCCATTTTAGAGTGCATGAATCACACCCAGTTTGATCAAGCCTTCGATAAGCTGCCTCATCGGCGCAAGCAGGTTTTGTTGAAGGTTTTAGCCGGCGAAACGGACGCAAAGATCGCCCAAGCTTTGACAATTACGGAAGCAACGGTTAGAAAACACATTGAAAATATTTGCAAAGAATTTGGGATTCGGAATGACTTTCCTGATGAGCGTCGTTTCAAACGTCCAGAGTTAATTGCACTGTTTGATCGCTATAAGCCAGAATTAGTTAATTCACAAGCTTTGCAGCGAACAGACTGTGCCGGTTCTTCTACTCCCTTAAATGAAAACTTCTTGGAAGCCGATGAATTGCGGTTTTCCACCATTTACAATCGGGACGTTTTTATTTTAATTGACCAAAGCGGGTCAATGGTGAGAAAAGATGCCGATACCGGCACCCAAACTCGCTATGAATATTTGCAAGAAGTGATTGAAGGACATATCGCTTCGATTTTATCTGCCGGCTGGCAATCGGTGAAACAAGCTGGACAGCAAATTTGTGAATCTGTTTCTATTTACTTCTTCAGCCGGTATGAAGTTGCACCGAATCCAATTGCCATTGCCGATGCCTCCCAAGTCTGGAAAATTTTTAGCGAGAATCAACCAAAGACAACAACCTTCATCGCCCCAACTTTAGAAAAATGCTTAGATACTTGGCTGAATAATGGCAAGCTTAAAAATCGCGGCGCTTTTTTTATTATCTACACAGATGGTTTATTTAATGATGAACCGCACTTTATCAATTGCATTGCCAAAGCCTGCGCCAATATTGACAATCCCAATACCGTTAAGTTTTTTGTCTTAGGAGTCGGCAAGGATATTGATATCAAGCACTTTCTTGATCTTGATTTCAATGTCAACAATCAAATGCCATACGATATTTTTGTCTTTGATTTAGTTAATGAAGTTGATGATATTATTTCACTTCTAAAACGCCAGATAACAAACGATCCGCTTTTGATATTTCCTAAGTGGGTAAAGGAGCAATATCCAGAATTTGTCCAGCAGGTATTAGCCGTGCGTCAGAGAATTTGAGGGCTTTTACTATCCCTATGTGATGGTGACGTACGACCCTCAAGATACAGAAAAATATTATAAAACTCGTCATTGTTTAATGGTGGAAGTTCTTTCACCTTCCCTCAAAAGATTAGAACCAAATGCGGGTAAATTCTTCTGGTGTCCAACCCACGAGATCGGACACTTGCCCATCCCCAATTTCAACAACGCGCTGCCTTCCCTCAACGGTTTCGATGACGTCTATGCTGAAAAAAGAGCTAGGAATTATTTGGGCGCATTCTCTAACCAAATCCGGGATAACCGCTGTTTCTTTTGCTGCGTAAGCATTGCCCTGCCAAATAAAATACCGTTGCTCGGAATTTTTTACCCAATTTTCTACCCGTCGAACACACAAACCACCTTCAATCTTACCTCTGAATTTTTGCATTTCTAGAACCACCGTCGTAATATCTTGTGGAGTTTCGACAATAGAGCCTGTAGAGGTTTTGAGCGATTTTACGTGGTCTTTTATGAAAAATCTGTCCCAACCCAGTTTTTCTAAAGCATCTACTAAATTTTCGTTGGGGTTATAGAATCGAGTTTCAGGGGTTAGATGCGAAATTAACGGATACCAGTTGGGCAAGTAGTGTGCCGCCGCATATTCACTTGTGCTGACAAGCATTCTGGCACCCATTTTTTCAACACTTTGCACAAGAAACTCATAATGCGCTAGGGGCAACATCCAGCCTCTGTACAGTACGGCATCTCCTGTATGAACAGCCGGCGTAGTTTTTAGCTCACCCCTTTCTAAACCCTCGATCAAAACCGAAGCAATTTCTGCACCACAAGCTTTAAATGTGTTTGCCTCATTGGAGAAGGCACTATCGATAGTTTTGGGACTAAAGTAATCCGACGGAAATAAGATTAGCATTGCGCTGAGTTAAGTGTGTAATAATCTATTTTCTAGATTTAGGCAAAGAAGTTATGGAACTAGCACCGGCATTTATTTCTCCTGAAGACTACCTCAAAGCCGAAGAAAGTAGCAAAGGACGCCATGAATATCTCGGTGGTCAAATTTTTGCCATGTCTGGCGGTAGCGAGGAACACAACCGCATAGCCCTCAATATCGCCAGTTTACTCCGGTTTCATTTACGCGGTAGTGGGTGTAAAACTTTCATTGCCGATATGAAAGTAAAAATAGAAATTGCCAGCAATACTGCCGATGTCTTTTACTATATCGATGTGATGGTGACGCGCGATCCTCAAGATACGGAAAAATATTATAAAACCCGTCCTTGTTTAATTGTAGAAGTTCTCTCACCTTCCACCGAAACCTTAGATCGACGCGAAAAACGCCTCAATTATCAAAGTTTACCGAGTTTGCAGGAATACGTTCTAGTTTCCCAAGAGGAGATGAAAGTAGAAGTTTATCGGAAAAATGAAGCGGGAACTTGGAACTTGGAAATATTCAACAGGGATGATATTTTACAGTTAAATTCTGTGGGGTTAACCCTGGCAATGGCAGAGATTTATGAGGACGTGCTGCCGGCTTAAATATTTGGTTTAATAAGAGGGGATGGGGCTAAAGCCTAACTACAAGCCAACAAAAAAGCGCCCCCTTGTGAGGAGCGCTTTTTTAATTGTTAGCTAAAACTTAGCCATTGATAGAAGGTGCGGTTAAAGCAACAGGAGTTTGCTCACCGGCAGCCAAATCAAGCGGGAAGTTGTGAGCATTCCGTTCGTGCATCACTTCCATCCCCAAGTTTGCCCGGTTGATCACATCAGCCCAGGTATTGATAACGCGACCTTGTGAATCGATTACCGACTGGTTGAAGTTGAAACCGTTGAG